>NZ_AFPM01000016.1 GCF_000220565.1 Oceanicola sp. S124
ATGGCAAAGGCAAAGTTTGAACGCGGCAAGCCGCACTGCAACATCGGCACGATCGGTCACGTTGACCACGGCAAGACGACGCTGACGGCGGCGATCACGAAGTACTTCGGTGACTTCAAGGCCTACGACCAGATCGACGGCGCGCCGGAAGAGAAAGCCCGCGGCATCACCATCTCGACCGCGCACGTCGAGTACGAGACCGAGGCGCGTCACTACGCCCACGTCGACTGCCCCGGCCACGCCGACTACGTGAAGAACATGATCACCGGTGCTGCCCAGATGGACGGCGCGATCCTGGTGGTGAACGCCGCTGACGGCCCGATGCCGCAGACCCGCGAGCACATCCTGCTGGGCCGCCAGGTGGGTATCCCCGCCATGGTCGTGTTCATGAACAAGGTTGACCAGGTCGACGACGAAGAGCTGCTCGAGCTCGTCGAGATGGAAATCCGCGAACTGCTGTCGGCTTACGACTTCCCCGGCGACGACATCCCCGTCATCGCAGGTTCGGCCCTGGCCGCGATGGAAGGCCGCGATCCCGAGATCGGCGAGAACAAGATCCGCGAACTGATGGCCGCCGTGGACGAGTACATCCCGCAGCCCGCCCGTGCCGTGGACCAGCCCTTCCTGATGCCGATCGAGGACGTGTTCTCGATCTCCGGCCGTGGTACGGTTGTGACCGGCCGTGTCGAGCGTGGCGTGGTGAACGTCGGCGACGAACTGGAAATCGTCGGCATCAAGGACACCAAGAAGACCACCTGCACCGGTGTCGAGATGTTCCGCAAGCTGCTGGACCGCGGTGAAGCCGGCGACAACATCGGCGCGCTGCTGCGCGGCATCGACCGTGAAGGCGTCGAGCGTGGCCAGGTTCTCTGCAAGCCGGGTTCGGTCAAGCCGCACACCGACTTCGAAGCCGAGGTCTACATCCTGACCAAGGACGAAGGTGGCCGTCACACGCCGTTCTTCGCCAACTACCGTCCGCAGTTCTACTTCCGTACGACGGACGTGACCGGCACCGTGACGCTGCCCGAGGGCACCGAGATGGTGATGCCCGGCGACAACCTGAAGTTCACCGTGGAACTGATCGCTCCGATCGCCATGGAAGACGGCCTGCGTTTCGCCATCCGTGAAGGTGGCCGGACCGTCGGTTCGGGCGTCGTCTCGAAGATCCTCAAGTAAGGATCACAGCGGGCCGCCGGAGTGCCG
>NZ_AFPM01000015.1 GCF_000220565.1 Oceanicola sp. S124
TGGTACATGTCGGCCTGACCCGCGGTCACGGCGTCAAAGACCTCCAGCGCGCCGACCAGCTCGCCCCGCGGCCTTGGCTTCCACCACCATCGAGCCACCGGACAGCTCGTTGACGTTGTTGACGAAACGCTCGACCGAGTCCCAGACACCGGCCAGGCCGCGCGGCCAGGTGGTGACCATGGTCAGCTTGACCTGGCCCTGGGCGACGGCCGGAGCGGCCAGCGACGATGCGGCTGCCGCCGTGCCGCCGATGGCGGAAGTTTTCAGAAAAGAACGACGATCCATTTGGGCTCCTCCCCATGAGTTTCTTGAAGCCCCGTCCCCGGGGCGGATCGTTAGCAGTGCAGCGGACCGTAGCCTTTGGCGAGGGCGCGGCGAAATACCAAAGATTGCGTAGATTGGCCGCGATCTTGCCGAAAACTACCCGCATACCGGGTATTCCCCAGCGTCATGCCGGATCTCATTCGCGCTTTTCGAGCCCGGCGGACCCGAGTCGGCCCACCCCTCGCCGAACTGGGAATCACCGGCCGAAGCGCCTAGAACCGAGACATGACACGGCCCCGTGCCCGCCCCGCGCCACGGCTTCAGGACCGCCTGGCGCTTTCCTACGGACAGAAGCTGTTCCTTCTGGCCACGCTGCCGCTCATCCTGGCGGTGGCGGCAATCTCGCTGCTGGTGGCGGCGCAGTCGCGCGCCCTGGCCGAGCGCGAGATCGCGGCGCTGGAACGCCAGATGATCGCCGCCAAGAAGGCCGAGCTGCGCAACTACGTCGACCAGGCCCGCAACGGGTTGAACCGGATCTACGGCATGGCCGGCCCGGATGACGGCCGCGCCCAGGAGCAGGTCAAGCAGATCCTCTCGGCGATGATCTACGGCGACGAGGGCTTCTTCTTCGTCTACGACTACGACGGCACAAACCTGGTCTCGCCGCGCCAGACCGGGATGATCGGGCAGAACTGGCTTGATCTGACCGATGGCAACGGCGTGGCGGTGGTGCGCGAGTTCATCAAGACCGCGCGCCAGGGCACCGGCTATGTCACCCATCTCTGGCCCAAGCCCTCGACCGGGCAAGAGGCGCTGATGGTGACCTACGTGACCGCCCTGCATTCCTGGAGATGGGCCATGGGCACCGGCGTCTTCATCGACGACGTGCTGGCCACGACGGCAGCGGCGCGGGCCGATGTCGAGGCGCGGGTGCAGCGCACCTTCCTGCATATCGGCGGCATCACGGCGGGCGCGCTGGTGCTGGTCTTCGCCTCGGGCCTGTTGATCAACATCCGCGAGCGGCGGCTGGCCGATGCCAAGCTGAAGGCGCTGACCCAGCGGGTCTTCGATGCCCAGGAGGAAGAGCGCGGCCGCGTCGCCCGCGAGCTGCACGACGGCATCTCGCAGCTGCTCGTCGGGGTGCGGTATGCGCTGGACAGCGCGCGGCGCCGGCTCGATGCCGGCGACGCGCGCGCCGGCGAGACGCTCGACCGCGGCATGTCCTCGCTGTCGGAGGCGATCCAGGAGGTGCGCCGCATCTCGCGCGACCTGCGGCCCGGGGTGCTGGACGATCTCGGCCTCGGCCCGGCGCTGAAGGCGCTGATCGAGGACTTCGGCGCTCGCACCGGAATCGCCGTCGACTTCTCGACCGTGGTGTTCCGCAACCGGCTGCAGAACGACGCCAAGATCGCCCTTTATCGCATCGCCCAGGAGGCGCTGACCAATGTCGAACGCCACTCCGGCGCGTCCCATGTCGCCATGGACTTGCGTGGCCACCGCTCGGGCGCCACGCTGAAGATCTCGGACGATGGCTGCGGCCTGCCAGGGGCGGCGCAGCAGGCCAAGGGCATGGGCCTGAGGAACATGCAGGAACGGGTCGACCAGGTGGGCGGCACACTGCGCATCTTCTCGACCCGCAGCGGCGCCGAGACCGGCACGCTGATCGAAGTCACCGTGCCGCCCTCGAAGGTGATCGACGCCTCCTCCGACGATCTCGACGCCCGCGAGGCGCCGGCCCAGAAGAACCCGCGCGTGGTCTCCTCCCCGCGCCGCAAGGGAAAGGACAGCGCATGACCAGCGCCCCGAAGCCGCAGCCCGCCCCGCCGGTGCGCGTCGCCATCGTCGACGATCACGCCCTGGTGGCCGAGGGCATCGAGGCCATTCTCGACAGCTTTCCCGACATCCAGGTCGTCGGCACCTACAGCAATGGCCGCGGCATCATCGAGGCGGTCGAGGACATCCGCCCCGATGTCATCCTGCTGGATCTCAACATGCCCGAGATGGGCGGCCTGACCGCCTGCGAGATCCTGCTGGAAGAACACCCCTGGCTGAAGATCCTGATCCTGTCGATGCATGACAGCCCCGAGTACATCTCGACCGCGCTGGACCATGGCGCGCGGGGCTACGTGCTGAAGGACGTGCCGACGGACGAGATCAAACGCGCCATCGACGCGGTCATGGCCGGAGAGCGTTACCTCTGCACCGGCGCCCAGGGCTCTCTCGCGCCGCCGCGCGGAGCCGGGCACCTGACCAACCGCGAACAGACGATCCTGCTACAGCTGGCCCAGGGCAAATCCAACAAGGAGGTCGCCATCGCGCTGGATATCTCTGTCCGCACGGTCGAGACGCACCGCAAGAACATCAAGAAGAAGCTCGGGATCTCCTCGACCGCCGGCCTCACCCGCTACGCGCTGGAACACGGCGTGCTGCGCGACGCGACGCAGAGGTTCTGAGACCCCGCCGGCCGCGCTGCCTCCGTCCCTGCGCCCCGGCCCGGCGGGATGGTTCCCGGCGCCCGTTCGCGCCCAGGGGCCTGCGAGCGCGGGCCAGGGCGCCGGGAGGATCGGGCAACCGCAGGCCCACTCCGGTTGCCGCCCAGATGCCGCTCGGTTGCCCCCGGGTGCCGCGACGGCAGGAAAGCCCTTGTCCACAGGGCTCCGCCGCTTTTCGCTGCGACGCCGCGCCGTTTTCCGCAAAGATTTCCGCCAAAAGACGCAACTTTCGGAAACAAAATGAGGAACCAGCGAAACTTTTCTCTCGCATTAACGGTTGACCTTCCGAAAATCCCCTCGTATGCCTCCCTATACGAACGAAGGAGCCCTTGGGACATGACCGCGCTAGTAATTATCGTAGGAGCTTGGCGCATGGGCCGGTGAAAGCCGGAGACCCGTTCAGGACCCCATGCGCCCCCGGATCATCCCCCGGGGGTTTTTTATTGCCCGCGCCCAGGCGCGGGGGCGAGGAGAGCCGCAACAGCGGCGACAGACGGAGAAGCAAGATGGCACGTCAGATGAGCGGTGCGAAAATGGTGGTCCAGGCCCTGAAGGATCAGGGTGTGGACACGGTATTCGGCTATCCCGGCGGTGCCGTCCTGCCGATTTATGACGAGATCTTCCAGCAGAACGACATTCGCCACGTGCTGGTGCGCCACGAACAGGGCGCGATCCATGCCGCCGAGGGCTATGCCCGCTCGACCGGCAAGCCCGGCGTGGCACTGGTGACCTCTGGCCCCGGGGCGACCAATGCGGTCACCGGGCTGACGGATGCGCTGCTCGACTCGATCCCGCTGGTCGTGCTCTCGGGCCAGGTGCCGACCTTCATGATCGGCACCGACGGCTTCCAGGAGGCCGACACCGTCGGCATCACCCGTCCCTGCACCAAGCACAACTGGCTGGTCCAGGACACCGACGACCTGGCGCGGATCCTGCATTCCGGCTTCCATGTCGCCACCTCGGGCCGTCCCGGCCCGGTGCTGATCGACATTCCCAAGGACGTGCAGTTCGCCACCGGCACCTACCAGCCCAAGCCCAAGGCGACCGAGTACCGCTACCAGCCGCGGCTCAAGGCCGATGTCGAGGATCTGACCGAGCTGGTTGCGGCACTGGAAACCGCCAAGCGTCCGGTCTTCTATACCGGTGGCGGCGTGATCAACTCGGGCCCCGCCGCGTCGCAGTTGCTGCGCGAGCTGGTCGAGGCCACCGGTGTGCCGATCACCTCGACCCTGATGGGGCTTGGCGCCTACCCGGCCTCGGGCGAGAAGTGGCTGGGGATGCTGGGCATGCATGGTCTCTACGAAGCCAACATGGCGATGCATGACTGCGACCTGATGATCTGCATCGGCGCCCGTTTCGACGACCGTATCACCGGGCGCACCGATGCCTTCTCGCCGAACTCTCTGAAGGCCCATATCGACATCGACCCCAGCTCGATCAACAAGGTGATCCACGTCGACTTCCCCATCGTCGGCGACATCGCCCATGTGCTCGAAGACCTGCTGCGCATCTGGAAGGCCCGCGGCCGCCAGATGAACCGCGAGGGCCTGGCCAAGTGGTGGAAGAAGATCGAGGGCTGGCGCGAGGTGAAATGCCTCACTTACAAGACCTCCGACAAGATCATCAAGCCGCAGTACGCGCTTGAACGGCTCGAGGCGCTGACCAAGGACCGGGATCGCTACATCACCACCGAGGTCGGCCAGCACCAGATGTGGGCGGCGCAGTTCCTCGGCTTCGAGGATCCGAACCGCTGGATGACCTCGGGCGGGCTCGGCACCATGGGCTACGGTTTCCCCGCCTCGATCGGCGTGCAGATGGCCCACCCCGAAAGCCTGGTGATCAACGTCGCCGGCGAGGCCTCCTGGCTGATGAACATGCAGGAGATGGGCACCGCGGTGCAATATCGCCTGCCGGTCAAGCAGTTCATCCTCAACAACGAGCGCCTCGGCATGGTGCGCCAGTGGCAGGAACTGCTGCACGGCGAGCGCTATTCCTCGAGCTGGTCCGAGGCGCTGCCCGATTTCGTCAAGCTCGCCGAGGCCTTCGGCGCCAAGGGCATCCAGTGCTCGGACCCTGCCGACCTCGATGACGCGATCATGGAGATGCTCAACTACGACGGCCCGGTGATCTTCGACTGCCTGGTCGAGAAGCACGAGAACTGCTTCCCGATGATCCCGTCGGGCAAGGCCCACAACGAGATGCTGCTCGGCGACGCCTCGACCAAGGGCGCCATCGAGGTCGGCGGCGCGGTGCTGGTGTAAGGACGGGGCGCTGCCGGGGGTGGGATATCTCCCACCCTACGCCATGCGCGCCCGCCCGCCCCTCCGCGTAGGGTGGGAGTCATCCCACCTTCCGCCCCCACGGCCCGGTCCCTCGGGCAGAGTAACAGCGCAGGCGGGGTCGCCCCGCCTCCCCCGGAAGCCCCTCGGGCGACGCGATCGCCGCAAGGAGGAAACGAGATGAACGCACTTAAGATCAAGAAGGGCGCGACCAGCCACTCCGCCTACAACCTTCGCCCCACCTTCTCGGACGTGGTCGAACAGCACACCCTCGCGGTGCTTGTCGACAACGAAGCAGGGGTTCTAGCCCGGGTCATCGGCCTGTTTTCGGGGCGTGGCTACAACATCGAAAGCCTGACCGTGGCCGAGGTGGATCACACCGGCAAGCGGAGCCGCATCACCATCGTCACCCGTGGCACACCCCAGGTGATCGAGCAGATCAAGGCCCAGCTTGGCCGCATCATCCCGGTGCACCAGGTCAACGACCTGACCGTCGAAGGCCCCTCGGTCGAGCGGGAGCTGGCGCTGATCAAGGTCGAGGGCAGCGGCGACAAGCGGGTCGAGGCCCTGCGGCTGGCCGATATCTTCCGCGCCAAGGTGGTGGATTCCACCCATACCAGCTTTGTCTTCGAGCTGACCGGCGCGCCCGACAAGATCGACGCCTTCGCCGAGCTGATGCGCCCCCTCGGCCTGGTCGAGCTGGCCCGCACCGGCGTCGCCGCCCTGTCGCGCGGCGGCGAGGCCTGAGCCCCGCGCCCGCCCGGCCCGACATCCTTAACGAAACACGAAACCGCGCGGCAGAGCCGCGCGGTTTCCGCTTTTCCCATGGGAGGTTTCCGGCCTGGACACTCCGGGGTCGTCGACCTGACGAGCCGTCAGGCCTTCCCCATGGCCGCCCCGGTCCCTGTCAGGACAGCTTCACGGCCCGACGCCTCTTGGCGTCACGCTCCTCGGCTGTCGGGAAGGACACCACGATCGGGCGCCCTCCGTCACTGGGAGGCGTCGGGTGTGGCTTGCGCGCCGCAGTCCCTGCGACACCCCCCGCTTCCTTCAGTCGTCCGGCCAGCGAGGGATAATGATCCTCGGCTACAAGGCGCGGGTTCTCGGCCATGCGCATGTCGCCGCTCTCACTCAGGTCGAACTGCACCAGGTCACCCGGATCGAGGCCCACACCTCCATCCATATTACCAATTGATTTTGAACGAAAAAAAGCAAGATCTCCGTGATCTTCGCACCATATAACAGCCGCTTTGTCGTCGGCTGCCCGCCACAGCACTATCCCGAACATTGGCTTCCCCGTGGTTCGTTTCCGCGTTTACCCTCGATTCAGGATGAGAGAAAACCCTTCTCTTTTACATATCTCGAAACGTGTCGGCCTGTCTGATTTTGTGTCGCCACACGCCCAAAATGACGTTATACAGATACATGTATGACGTTGCATAGCGTCAGCTCCAAGAAAAAGAAACTGAAACAGTGGAATAGAAATGAAGAGATGCCATGAAGACGCGTCCGGGGTGGTAGAAAATGGTTAGCCAGAGTCTCAAATCCGACCAGGGTGAGCTGAAGCCCGTCGAAATCCGCAATATCTTTGGCGCGAACCTGCGCCAGCTCAGCAGCGCCTATCCCTCGATCGCGGGCCTCTGCCGCGAGCTGGGGATCAACCGCACCCAGTACAACCGCTACCTCTCGGGCGAGAGCTTTCCCCGCCCGGATGTACTGCACCGCATCTGCCAGTTCTTCGGCACAGATGCGCGGATCCTGCTGGAACCGGTCGACGATATCGGCACCGGCAGCACCGATCTTCTGAACCACCCCGTCATTTCTGAGTACCTCGGCAAATCCGCCACGCTGGTGGATGAGCAGATGTTTCCCTCGGGTTTCTACCGGTTCACCCGCGTCAGCTTCATCGACACCGAGAAGGCCGTCATGGGGCTGGTCTACATCTCGCGCGCGGACGGGCTGACCTTCCTGCGCGGCTTCGAAGCCCGCGAGGCGATGCGCCAGCAGGGCCTGCCCGATGACCCCCAGACACGTGAATTCCGCGGCCTGATGCTGGCCCAGGAACAGGGCGTGGCGGCGCTGGTGGCCCGGCGCGGCTCGGTCACCTGCTCGTTCAACTTTCTGGCCCGGGTCGCGGCCTTCGACAACAACTTCTGGGAAGGCTACACCACCCGCACCATCCGCGAGGCCGTCTCGGGCCCCCGCGCGGCGCGCGTGGTCTACGAGCACCTTGGCCGCAACGTGAAGCAGGTCATGGCCTGCGCGCGCGAGGCCGGGCTGATCCCCGAAGAGCGGATCCCCCCCTTCCACCGCCGTCTGCTGCGGATCGGAGAAAGCTTCCGCTGAAGCCGATCAACGTGTGGGACCAACGAAAAGGGCGCCAGCAGGGCGCCCTTCTTGATGACGTCGAGATGCAGATTGGTCCCCGCCCGCGGGGCGGTCAGCCCGGTCGCTGCCCCCGGGCCTCCATGAAGGCCGAGAGGCGGCGCAGCGCCTCTTCGATATCCCCGGTGGAGCGCGCATAGGAAAAGCGCAGCGTCCCCTGCCCGCGCGCCTTGTCGAAATCGAGGCCCGGCGTCACCGCCACCCCCGCCTCTTCCAGGATCTCGCGGGCAAACAGCAGCGAGTCCGACGTCAGCTCGCTGACATCGGCGTAGAGGTAGAAGCCCCCGTCGGGCGGAGCGATCCGGGTGAACCCGGCGCGCGGCAGCCCCTCCAGCAGCAGCTGGCGATTGCGGGCATAGACGGCACGGTTTGCCTCCAGCTCATCCACCGCGTCAAGCGCGGCCAGAGCCACCACCTGGCTGGCGGTCGGAGCGCAGATGAACATGTGCTGGGCCAGGCGTTCGACCCGGCGCACGTGATCCTCGGGAACCACCATCCAGCCGACCCGCCAGCCGGTCATCGAGAAGTACTTCGAGAAAGAGTTGATGACATAGCAGTCGTCGGTGATCTCCAGCGCCGAAACCGCGCGGCCCTCGTAGTGCAGCCCGTGGTAGATCTCGTCCGAGATGAAGGCCGTGTCCTCGGCCTCCGCGGCGCCGATCAGCGCCTGCATCGCACCATGGTCCAGCATGGTGCCCGAGGGGTTGCCCGGCGAAGCTACCAGCAGGCCATCCAGCCCCAGCCCCGAGATATCCCCGGGCGTCGGCTGGTAGCGGTTGGCGGCGGCGGTTTCGATCACCACCGGCTGAAGATCCATGGATTTCAGGATCTGCAGATAGGACGGATAGCCCGGCGCGCCGATCCCCACCCGCTGCCCCGCATCGAAGAGCGAGGCGAAGCTCAGCAGGAAGCCGGCGGACGAGCCCGACGTCACCACCACACGCTCGGGGTCGAGATCGACGCCGTACCAGCGCTGGTAGAGCCGGGCGATACCCTGCCGCAGCTCGGGCAGGCCAAGGGTCAGCGAGTAGCCGAGAGAGCGCTGCTCCTGCGCCTGCGCCAGCGCCTTGCGGGCAACTTCGGGCGCGGGGGTGCCGGGCTGGCCGACCTCCATGTGGATGATCCGCCGCCCGGCGGCCTCAAGCTCGGCGGCGCGGGACATGACGTCCATCACGATGAAGGGCGCGACCTCTCCGCGACTTGAAACTCGCATGGGCATCTCCGATGGTGGCTCAGGTTGGTCCCGTTTCATCAGGCGCGGCCGGCAAGGTCAAGGAAGGCCCCCGCGGGCCGGGAGGGTCAGTTGGTGCACCTGCGCACAATTCTTGCAGC
Source organism: Oceanicola sp. S124 (assembly GCF_000220565.1). GTDB lineage: Bacteria > Pseudomonadota > Alphaproteobacteria > Rhodobacterales > Rhodobacteraceae > Pseudooceanicola. The sequence continues at coordinate 8,753 of NZ_AFPM01000015.1, forward strand.
CTGCCTGTTTTTCATCGCCGGCTCCGCACAAGCGGCGACGCTGCTGCGCGATCCGGATATCGAACATGCCCTGAACCGGCTGGCGCGTCCCATCCTTCAGGCGGCGGGGCTGCCGGCCAGTCTGCCCGTGCTGGTGGTCGAGGACGGGCGGCTGAATGCCTTTGTCATCGACCGCAACGCGATCTTCCTGAACTCGGGCATGGTGCTGCGCACCTCCAGCGCCGCCGAGCTGCAATTCGTCATCGCCCACGAGGCCGCCCATATCGCCAATGGCCATATCACCCGCCGCCGCCTGAACGCCGAGCACAGTGCCAACATGGCCAAGCTGGGCGTTGCCATCGGCATCGCCGCCGGGGCGGGATCCGGGAACCCCGAGGCCGGCGCCGGGCTGGCCCTCGGGCTGGCCAATTCGGCACAGCGCGCGCTCTATGGCCATACCCGCGCCGAAGAGAGCAGCGCCGATCAGACCGCCATCCGCTGGATGTCCATCGCCGGGCTGGACACCGGCGGTGCGATATCGCTGATGGATGTCTTCCGCGGCCAGGAGCATCTGTCGAGCAGCCGTATGGATCCCTACGCCCGCTCGCACCCGCTGTCGCGCGACCGGCTACGCCGCCTCGAGGCGCTGAACCAGAGCTACGGCAAGGCGGCTGTCAGCGATGCGGACCGCTATTGGTACGAACGCGCCAAGGGCAAGCTCTCGGCCTTCCTGCGTGAGCCGCGCTGGACCGAGGCCCGTGCCGGTGACAGCCCGACCCGCGACATCGAATGGATGCGCCTTGCGGTGGTAAAGCATCGCCGCTCGGACTGGCAGGGCGCCGTGGCGCTGATCGACCGCGCCCTGGCCGAACGGCCCGGGGATGCCTTCTACACCGAGCTAAAAGGTCAGATCCTTCTGGAAGCCCGGCAATTCGCCGCTGCCGAGGCCGCCTATCGCCGCGCCGCCGATCTTGCTCCGAAGGATGCGCTGATCCTTGCCTCTCTCGGTCATGCCATGGTCGTGCAGGGTGGTGACGCGCGGCTGCGCGCCGCCCTGCCGGTGCTGGAACGCGCCCGGGCGCTGGACTACCGCAACGGCAAGGTGATGCGCGACCTCGGCTCGGCCTACGCCCAGCTTGGACAGCCCGGCATGGCGGCGCTTTCAGTCGCCGAACGCCATGCGCTTGCGGGCCGTGCAAAGGATGCGCGGATCCAGGCCGAGCGCGCCGCGGGCCTTTTGCCACAGGGGTCCCCGGCTTGGCAAAGAGCCCAGGATGTGCTCAATGCAACCAAGGACGAGGGCTGAAAACCGCCCCCTGAACACCACGGCCACGGCCGTTTCCCCATGCCGCCCGGCCCCATCCGGGGGCCTGAAGAAAGACCGATCATGTCCGAGAAAAGCCTGCGCCCGATCCTGACCACCGCCGTCGTGACCGCCGTCCTGACCGGCGCCGCCGTCTACGCGGTCACCCACATGCCCGCCGAGACCGAGATCGAGGCCGCCGCCGCCGGAGCCGCATCCTCTGCCTCGGTCGAGCTCAGCGCCGCCGAGCGGGACAGCTTCCGCGGCGAGGTCCGCGCCTACCTGATGGAGCACCCCGAGGTGCTGCTGGAGGCGATCCAGGTACTCGAAGACCGCCAGGCGGTCGAGGCCGCAGAGGCCGAGGTCGACATGGTGCGTGACAATGCCGAGGCGCTGTTCAACGACGGGGTCTCGTGGGTTGGCGGTAATCCCGAGGGCGACATCACCCTGGTGGAATTCATGGACTACCGCTGCGGCTACTGCCGCAAGGCCTTCGAAGAGGTCGAGGAACTGGTGGCCACCGATGGCAACATCCGTTTCGTGCTGAAGGAGTTCCCGATCCTGGGTGAAGAGAGCCTGGCCGCTTCGCAGCTGGCCATCGCCACCCAGCTGGCCGCCGGCGACGATGCCTACAAGCGGATGCATGACGCGCTGATGGTGCATTCGGGGGGCTTCGACGAGGTCACCGTGCGCCGCCTGCTGAGCTCTCTGGGCATCGAGGAAGAGCCGGTGATCGCCATGCTCGGAAGCCCCGAGGTGACCGAGGTGATCAACGCGAACCGCGCCCTGGCCCAGAAGCTGCAGATCACCGGCACGCCGACCTTCGTGATGCCCGAGACCATGCTGCGTGGCTACGTGCCGCTGGCCGGCATGCGCTCGATCGTGGCCGAGTTGCGCGCCGAGTGATGCCCCTGGCAAGCGGCTTGCTGAGCGGCCCGGCGCGGCAGCACATGTGGCGGCACATGCGGCGGCGGGCCCCTGCCCTCGCCCTGACCCTGCTGCTGGCCGGTCCGGCGGCTGCGGATCCGGGGCTGTGGCAGAAGCTGTCGGCCCAGCCCGACCTCTTCGCGCGCGAGCTGCGCGCGATGCTGCTGGAGCAGCCAGAGGTGATCGAGGCGGCCCGCGCCGAAGCCCGCCGCCGAATGGCCGAGGATGCGGCCTCGGACCTCGCGGCCGAGATCGACGGGGATCAAGCGCTCATCGCCCGCCACGGAGAGTCTCTCTTTGGCGTCACCCCGCAGGGCTTCGGCGGCGATGGCCCCGCCGCGATCACCCTCTTCACCGCCGCCGGCTGCACTGATTGCCTTGCCGCAGAGACCGGACTGCGCGCCCTGGCCGACAGCCATCCCGGCCTGCGGGTCGAGGTGCGCAGCCTGTCGGACGCCCTGCCCGACCGGCTGAGCCGGGCGCTGGCCCGGCAAGAGGGCCCAGAGGCCGCCGCCCGTTTCCGCGCCGCGCTGGCCAAGGCTCCGAGCGATCCCGAAGCCCTTGCCACAAGCCTGTCGGACGCCCCCGAAGCGCTTCTGGCCCTCGCCGACAGTGCCGAGATTCGCGCCGCCCTGGCGCAGGAAAAGGCGCTTTTCGGCGCTCTGGGTCTGGATATGGCCCCTTCCTATGTCATGCCGGACCGGTTGATACGCGGGTCCATGCCGAAAATCGTCCTGGAGCGCTATCTCAACAATTAATTGACCGCTCTCAACACATATCACACACGCGACGCCATAGCGCGACAGGTGACGCTCGTGTTAAGGTAGTACCATGGACAAGGATGGTATCCAGGGACGCCCCTACAGGCTTTCGGACAGGCTGATCGGCCTGGTTGCCCTGTTGCCGATCCTGCTGTGGAAGCTGCTGCGCGCCCTCTTCGGCATCGCCATCGGCATCCTGCTCGTGCTGCTGCTGATCCAGGGTAGCACCTAGTCAGCGCTGCGGCCGGGCGGGGCCAAGTGCACCTGAACCGCGCCGGCAGGTGCAGGCGCTACTCGGCCGCCTGAGCCTCGACCTTGCCGTCCTCGATCGCCTCGGCGCGTTTCTCGACCTCTTCGACGATATGGTCGATCATCTGGGCGTTGCTCATCTTGTGGCTGGCCTTGCCGGCCAGGTAGACCATGCCGCTGCCCGCACCACCGCCGGTGAAGCCGACGTCGGTCATCAGCGCCTCGCCCGGCCCGTTGACCACGCAGCCGATGATGCTGAGCGACATCGGCGTCTTGATGTGCTCCAGCCGCTTCTCCAGCGCCTCGACGGTCTTGATCACGTCGAAGCCCTGCCGCGCGCAGGAGGGGCACGAGATGATGTTGACGCCCCGGTGACGCAGGCCCAGCCCCTTGAGGATCTCGTAGCCCACCTTCACCTCTTCCACCGGATCGGCGGAGAGGCTGACCCGCAGGGTGTCGCCGATGCCCATCCACAGCAGGTTGCCCATGCCGATGGCGCTCTTGATCGTGCCCGACATCAGCCCGCCGGCCTCGGTGATCCCGAGGTGGATTGGCGCGTCGGTCTGTTCGGCCAGCATCTGGTAGGCGGCGGCGGCCATGAAGACGTCCGACGCCTTCACCGAAATCTTGAACTCGTGGAAATCGTGGTCCTGCAGGATCTTGATGTGATCCATGCCGCTTTCGACCATGGCATCCGGGCAGGGCTCGCCGTATTTCTCCAGCAGGTGCTTTTCCAGGCTGCCCGCGTTCACCCCGATGCGGATCGAGCAGTTGTGGTCCTTGGCGGCCTTGATGACCTCGGCCACGCGCTTTTCGTCGCCGATGTTGCCGGGGTTGATGCGCAGGCAGGCCGCCCCCGCCTCGGCGGCCTCGATGCCGCGCTTGTAGTGGAAATGGATGTCGGCAACGATCGGCACCGGGCTTTCGCGGCAGATCTCCTTCATCGCCTTGGCAGAAGCCTCGTCGGGCACCGAGACGCGCACGATATCGGCGCCCGCCTCGGCGGCGCGGATGATCTGGTCCAGCGTCCCCTTCACATCCGTGGTGATCGTGTTGGTCATCGTCTGGACCGAGATCGGAGCCCCACCACCAACGGGCACATTGCCCACCATGATGCGGCGGCTCTCGCGGCGGTCGATGTTGCGCCAGGGACGGACGGGATTGTGCGACATGGGGAGGAAACCTCTGATTGCCTGGCGCAGGGATACGACAGCGGCACCGGGCGTGCAATGCACCCCGCGCCCTGTCTCTCAGATAGGCACCGGGGGCGTGGATGCAACCGCGACCGGCTTCACCCACTCCATGACATGGAACCAGGGCACGCGCGTGTATTTCTCGACCCGCTCGGCCGGGCCGCCATGGGGGGCGGGTTCGTCGAAATGCACCAGCTGCAGGCCGGCGCCCAGCAGGAGCTGCATGTAGAGCGTCATCGGACGGTGCCAGTTGCGGATCTCGATCCCCGCCCACGAGACCCACTCGGCCCGTTCTTCCAGGTATCGGTCCATGGCGAAGGCGGTCGAGCGCCCCTGCCCATCCTTCTGCCAGGCCCCGGCGGTGCAGAAGGGATTGATGTTGGCGATCAGCAGCCGACCGCCGGGGCGGAGCACCCGCGCCGCCTCGGCAATGGCGGCCCCGATATCGTCGATGTCGATCAAGGTCAGGTAGGAGATCACAAGGCCAAAGCTTGCATCGGCGAAGGGCAACGCCTCGGCGCCCGCCCTGACGTAGCGGCCCTGCGGATCCAGGCTGCGGGCTCGGGCCAGCAGGCTCGGCGTCGGCTCGATCCCGGTCACCGCATGGCCCTGCGCCGAGAGCAGGCGGCAGAAGCGGCCCTCGCCGCAGCCGAGATCCAGCACCGGCCCCGCTTCAGATCCCGTCACCGAGGGCACACCGATCCGTTCAAGCATGGCCCGGTCCAGGATATACGCGCGGCTGAAATCGCCCTGGTCCTGCTGGCTGTCGATCCAGGCCTGGGCCGAGTTTTCCCAGCCGTTGTTCCCTGTCTCATTCATGACGCTCTCCTTCCCGGCAAGGTGGAGGGTCTACGCCCTCGGCGGCGGCAGCTCAAGTGAAGGTTCCAGGACGAAAACACCCGGCGCAGGGCGCCGGGTGCGAAAGGGTCTGCGGGCCGCGGCGGCGCGGTCAGTCGGCCACGACACCCGTGTCCGCCTCGGCCAGGGCGATCATCTTCTCGGCCTCGGGATCGCGCGACAGGTCGGCAAGGATGTACTTCGTCTTCAGGTCGTCGACCGAAAGCGCGACATTGCGGATCGTGCCGGTGCCCTCCCCGGCGGGACCGTAGTACTCGCCATCCACCTGGAAGTAGATCGAGCCCGACATCCCGGCGCGCAGCACCGGCGCGTCCTCGGTGTTGGGCAGCTTCCAGGTCTCTCCGGCGTCGAGGATCTTTTCGAACAGGATGGTGCCATCCGAGCCCTGCACCCGCACCCATGCGGGACGCACGGCCACAAGGCTGACGCCCGGCTTCGGGGCGGCGACAACCTGCGGCGAGGCCACCGGCTGACCGTCGCCATCCAGACCCAGCGACATGGCCACGGCGCGGTCCTCGGCGCTCATCTGGCCCGGCTGGGCTTCCGGCAACACCGGGGCCGAGGCCTGGGCGAAGGTGCCGATCTGCGAGGGGTTCAGGGTAGAGATCGGCGCGTCACGCGACACGACCACGGGTACGTCGAGCGCCCGGGGGCGATAGAGCCGGTCCATGCCGTCGCTCGGCGGCAGGAACACGCCCGCGTTCTGGGTGCCGGCCACCGGGTCCTCGACCTGGCGGGTGGCCCCGGCGAGCGGATCGAGATCGGCCAGCACGTCGGGGGTGTTCTCGACCGGGGCGAACTGCACCCGCTGCACTTCGTTCAGGACGGCATAGCCGCCATAGGCCAGCCCGCCGATCACCGCCAGCAGCACCAGCGACGAGCCGATGGCGGCCGGTTCGATGCGCGAGAAGAAGCTTTCCCCCTGCGGAATGAAGGGCGTGGTGGGGTCGGTAAAGGGATCGCTGCCGCGCGAGAGCTTGCGCGGCTCACGCGGTTCGGGACGCGAGCGCGAAGAGGCCTCGGCGGACATGCCATGGGCGGTGGTGAAACCGCTTTCGGCGCAGAACTTGGCGTAGGTCTGGTCGGGGTCCATGCCGAGGTAACGCGCGTAAGAGCGCACGTAGCCGGCGATGAAGCCGGGGGTATCGAAGGCGTCGGGGTCGGCATTCTCGATCGCGGCAATGTAATTTGCCTTGATCCGCAACTCGCGCTGAACATCCAGAAGCGACTTGCCCATGGTCGCGCGTTCGCCGCGCATGACGTCGCCGAGACGAAGCTCGAAGTCGTCGAAACCCTTGATGTCGCTGGATGCCTGTCCCCTGTCAGGCTGCTTACGCCGTATCATCCCGCTGCCCCATCTGCATTACGGAAACCCGATAATCCCCCGATTCGGATCTCCTTCTTTGTTTAGAAGACGGTAACATGTTTCAAGCTATTTGGTGCGGGGTTAACGAGGGATCCCCGAGATTTAGGCGTTCTTTTGCGCAGGCTGCCCGCATACAGACCCGGATGCCGGGAGGCATGGCGGCTCTTTCGGCGCATGGTTTGGCGACGGGGACAAATCACGAAGTCGCGCGTGAGACAACTGCCGGGCGCGCAACATGCGACCAAATGGGGGCAGAAGGGGTTGTTTGCGGGCGCTGTCAGGGGTGGATTGCATCCACCCTACGCGCGTGTCAGGCGTGGCGCCTTTCCCCCGGGCGACCTGACCTCCCCTGCCCGGACCGGTGCAATGTGACTGGCCCTATCCGACTGGCCCGATGCAATTGGCCCGATGCGAAACGGCCCGCCGCAGATGCGGTCGGGCCGTCCGGGGTCTCGGGAGAGACGGTGTCGACTGGGCTCAGCCCGCAAGCTCCTGGCGGTTCAGGGCGCAATGCGACCACAGACCGTCCATCGCGCGTACCAGCTTCTCGGTCTCCAGCGGGCCATGCACCGGCGAAGGGGTGAAACGCAGCCGCTCGGTGCCGCGCGGCACGGTCGGGAAGTTGATCGGCTGGACGTAGATGCCGTGGTCTTCCAGCAGCATGTCCGAGATCATTTTGGTATGCACCGGGTTGCCGACGATGACCGGCACGATATGGCTGCCGTGGTCGATCAGCGGCAGGCCCAGGGCCTTGAACCGGGTCTTGAGGATCTTCGCCCCCTCCTGGTGCTTGTCGCGCAGCGCCTGGTCGCCCTTCAGGTGGCGGATCGAGGCGGCACAGCCGGCCGCGACCGCCGGCGGGATCGAAGACGAGAAGATGAAGCCCGGCGCATAGGAGCGCACCGCGTCCACCATCTTGGCCGAGGCGGCGATATAGCCCCCCAGCACACCGAAGGCCTTGGCCATGGTGCCGTTGATGATGTCGATCCGATGGGCGATGCGGTCGCGTTCCGTGACGCCACCGCCGCGCGGCCCGTACATGCCGACCGCGTGCACCTCGTCGATATAGGTCAGGGCGTTGAATTCGTCCGCAAGGTCGCAGATCGCCTCGATCGGGCCGAAATCGCCGTCCATCGAATAGACCGACTCGAAGGCGATCAGCTTGGGCGCGGCGGGGTCGTCGGCCTCAAGCAGCTCGCGCAGGTGCGCGACGTCGTTGTGACGGAAGATCCGCTTGGCCCCACCGTTGCGCCGCACGCCCTCGATCATCGAGGCATGATTCAGCGCGTCGGAATAGATGATCAGCCCGGGGAACAGCTTGGGCAGGGTCGACAGCGTCGCGTCATTGGCCACATAGGCCGAGGTGAAGACCAGCGCCGCTTCCTTGCCGTGCAGGTCGGCCAGCTCGGCCTCAAGCGCCTTGTGATAGAGCGTCGTGCCCGAGATGTTGCGCGTGCCGCCCGATCCCGCCCCCGCCTTGTCCAGCGCGTCGTGCATCGCATCAAGCACCACCGGGTGCTGCCCCATCCCCAGGTAATCGTTGCCGCACCAGACAGTCACCGGCTGCTCTGACCCGTCGGGCCTGCGCCAGGTCGCATGGGGGAACTGCCCCTTGTGGCGCACGATGTCGATAAAGGTCCGGTAACGTCCTTCTTCGTGCAGCTTGCCGAGTGCCTGGTCGAGTTGGGCTTCGTAAGTCACGGGCTTGGTCTTTCCTTGCTTCGTCGTCTTCCCGGCAGGCCTTCGGGGCTCTCCGGCTGCGTTCCCCTGCGAGGTCCGGATGGTCTAACACCCTCTCCCGCAGTTTGGAATGAAAATAAGATCGTTCCCACGCTGCGTAAGCGTTACAAATTGACGCTCCCTCCCGCTTTGACATGGGTCAAGCCGCAGCCTGCCCCGGCGCATTCCCTTGCCGCCCGGCGACTCTCGGTGTCGAGGCCGCGCGGGGCAAATGAAATTTCCCTTAAAACAAGGCCGGCCACGCCCCGCTTCTACCCCCGTCCCGGCGCGGCCCGAAGCGCTTCCTGTCGCGCCTTCGTCGCGAATTGGAGCGATTGCCGCCCGACGGGGCGCCCGCACCCCGGCGCGCGCCTCCGTCTTGGCCACGTCGATCCGGGCCGCCGCTGGACACTGCCCGTGCCGGTGCTAGGCTCCGCGCGACGCAGGTGGCCCGTCTGCCTGCCCGAACCGGAAAAGGAGCTTCCATGTCCGCCCCCTCCCTGGATCCCGTGCTGTCGCGCATCGATTCCGACATCTCTGCCGCCACCGAGCGGCTGCTGGAGCTGCTGCGCATCCCCTCGATCTCGACCGACCCGGCCTACAAGGGCGATTGCGAAACCGCCGCCGACTGGCTGGTCGCCGACCTGGCCTCGATCGGCGTCAACGCTTCCAAGCGCCCCACCCCCGGTCACCCCATGGTCGTCGGTCATGCCGGGCCCAAGGGTGAGGGCGTGCCCCATGTCCTCTTCTACGGGCACTACGACGTGCAGCCGGTCGATCCGCTGAACCTCTGGGACAAGCCGCCCTTCGCGCCCGAGCTGCAGGAGACCCCCAAGGGCACCGTGATCCGCGGTCGCGGCTCGTCGGATGACAAGGGCCAGCTGATGACCTTCGTCGAGGCTTGCCGCGCCTGGAAGGCGATCCACGGCGAGCTGCCCTGCCGCATCACCTTCTTCTTCGAGGGCGAAGAGGAATCGGGCTCGCCCTCGCTGGTGCCCTACATGAAAGAGAACGCGGACGAGCTGAAAGCCGATATCGCGCTGATCTGCGACACCGGCCTGTTTGGCGAGGAAACCCCGGCCATCGTCACCATGCTGCGCGGGTTGCTGGGCGAAGAGCTGACCGTCAAGGCGGCCAGCAAGGACCTGCATTCCGGCATGTACGGCGGCATCGCGATGAACCCGATCCGGGCGCTGTCCAACGTCATCGCGCAACTGCATGACGAGACGGGCCGCATCACCGTGCCTGGCTTCTACGACGGCGTGCCCGAGCTGTCGGACGAGCTGAAGGCGCAATGGGCGGGCCTCGGCTTCGACGCGTCGCATTTCCTCGGCGAGGTCGGCCTGTCGGTGCCTGCGGGCGAAGACAGCGTGACGCCGCTGGAGATGATCTGGTCGCGGCCCACCTGCGAGGTCAACGGCATCTGGGGCGGCTATACCGGCGAGGGCTTCAAGACCGTGCTGCCTGCCGAGGCCCATGCAAAGATCTCGTTCCGGCTGGTCGGCCAGCAGGACCCGCTGGCGATCCGCGAGAGCTTCCGCGCCTATGTGCGCTCGCTGCTGCCCGCAGATGTCGAGGTCGAGTTCAAGGGCCATGGCGCCTCGCAGGCAGGCCAGATGGAGACCTCGGACCCCGCCTTCGAGAAGGCCCGGGCGGCGCTGTCGGACGAATGGCCCCAGCCTGCGGCCTTCGTCGGCTGCGGCGGCTCGATCCCGATTGCCGGGCATTTCCAGAAAATTCTCGACATGAATGCCATGCTGATCGGCTTCGGCAAGGATGATGACCAGCTGCATTCGCCCAACGAGAAATACGATCTTAATTCCTTTCATAAAGGAATCCGAAGCTGGGCCCGGGTGCTGGATGCACTGAGCCGCTGAACCTTCGGCGTCTCTCCCGGGCAGGGCTGCGGGAGAGACGCCATGGCACTGAACATCGAGGAAGAGATCGACCTGCGCATCGCCGCGATGGAGGCCGAGCCCTATGCCTCGACCCCCGCCGCCGAGGTGCGGCGCGAGATCCTGCTGGTCAGCGAGATCATTCACACCACTGGCATGGAGGCGGCGCCGCAATTGCGCGGGCTGTCGCAGATCGAGCTGCTGGGACTCGCCACCCCCAGCTCGACCGTGACCCGGGGCATCATCCGCTTCCGCCCCGAGGGCGAGCTGCGTGCTCCCTATTACAAGGAAGAGGATCACACGATCCGCCTCTGGCTGGATCTTCGCCACCTCGACCATGTGCTCTGGCAGCTCAATCACCGCAAGCGCTGGCTCTGGGTCGGCACCTGGCCCGACGGCTACACCTACGCCGACCTGCACAGCCGCCCCTGAGCGCGGCTGGTGGATTGCCATCCACCCTACGATGTCGGGAGGTCCGCCCTGCGCGCCAACCCGCCCTGTGTACCCCAGGCCCTGCGCCCCTGGAACACCTGGGCCAGGGCGCGCCCGAAGGCCCGGCCCGTCGCCCTCCCGCGTAGGGTGGATGACAATCCACCTTTGCCCGCGACCGGCAATGCCATGCCGTCGATGGCGCGCGCATCGGAGTGAGGGCAAGCCCCGCCCCGATGGCACCACGGCTGCCGCAGCGTGACGCTACGTTTGAGACTGACCGTGCCAACCCCGGAAAGCCCCGCCCCTGCCCCTGATCGGGCGAAAGGCAGCACCCCGGCCTCTGCCGATCTTGCCGGCAGGACGACATGACGAAACGGGCTTCGACCCGGACAGGTCGAACACCCTGCAAGACCGAAGACTTGCAAAACTTTCACAGACTGAGGGGAAAGTGGCGCGGTTGACGGGGCTCGAACCCGCGACCCCCGGCGTGACAGGCCGGTACTCTAACCAACTGAGCTACAACCGCTCTCTCACCGTGGAGGGCCTTCTATTCGCCGCACCTCGGGGCGTCAAGAAGGAAAATCCGCCGCATCGCGAATTAATCGCCAAGCCCCTGCGCGCAGGCCTTTTTCCAAAGGTTCCCCTCAGCCTCCGCTGCCCACCCCGGCCTCGCCACGCGGGCCCGGCACGGCGCCTCGCGCCCTCTCAGACCTTGGTCCCGGGTGCTGCCAAACCGCTTGACCGCCGTCCCGCACGGGGCATCCTGTTGCCGGAGCCAGAACGCCAGGCAGTCCGAATGGAGCTTTCACAACAAGACCTTGCGATGGTGCGCGCCTTCATCGCCGAGCTGGAAACGACCGCGCCCCCGGATGCCGAAAGGGTCCGCAAGCAGCGGCAGGCCCCGCGCCCGGACTGGTCCAAATTGGATCTGCCCGCGATCGACAGCGCCTATCGCCGCTTCTGGCTGGCACAGACCGGCACCGCGCGGCAGGCCTTCGCCGCGCAGCACGGCCCCGATTATCTGCTGGTGATCGCGAACGACCTGCCCCGACTCCTCGCCTACTGCCGTCATGTCCTGCAGGACCAGCGCGACCATGGCACCTGGCCCCGCCCCGATGCCTGTCGTCTGCTCTGCGAACACCTCTCGCACCGGCGGCGGTTCGACCTGGCACGCCGGGTCGAGATGGGCTTCGAGCGACAGGTCATCCGAAGCGACGGCCGCACCCGACAGCGCGCCTCGTGGCATCAATCCCCGGCCTGACCGGGAAAACCCGACTGCTCTTGTTTGTTTTATGTTTTGTTTCCATACACATGACACAAATTAGACGTTCCCATAGCGCCACCGCGGAACTACCCTTCAAGGGCGAACGGGTCGCATCGCGGCGCATTTTATGAGTGTGCAGACGGATAGATCGGCTGGCCGGTCCGGGTTGTCCCTCCCTGGCCCGGCGTCCCCGCAGCCAGATCTTCGGTTCGCAGGTGCCGCGCCCGATGCCTGGCCGCAAGGCCGCCCGTTCGCCATGGTTCCGCTGCCCCGCCCTGAACGGACGGAAGATCGCTGCGCCGCCCCGGCCGCTCCTCCGGCAGCCCGGTCCACCGACAGGTGCCCCTGCCCCGCACGCCCCCATCAGTCAGAAAACGCCCACGAAACAGGCAAATCCGCCCGAGGGGCAAGCGGATTGTCAGGGCGGCACCACCGCCTTGCGCGGAAATGTTCCCCGGGCAGGTGGCGCAAATGGCCTGTCAGACTACTATGTCTTCAAGGCCCGCGGTTCTCGACGGGCTCGCCCTCGTCCCCTCCGGAGGCGGAAAACCTGCTGGACTTACCGTCCAACAGCGAGATCAACTGGGAACACAGACCCAAGGCGCAGGCCCTCAAGTCGCCACAAGGAAGACCGGAAGCATTGCGAAATAAAGAAAAAGTTGGTGGGTGATGAGAGACTCGAACTCCCGACATCTTCGGTGTAAACGAAGCGCTCTACCAACTGAGCTAATCACCCGCCGAGCGCCCACCTACCCCAAGCAACAGGCCGGGCGCAAGAGGTGACATGACGAAACCTCCCTTCATGGTGTTCACGGATCTGGACGGCACGCTGCTGGATCACGAGAGCTATTCCTATGCCGCCGCCCTGCCCGCCCTGGCGCAGCTGAGGGCGCGCAATGTCCCTGTGGTGCTGGCCTCCTCCAAGACCGGCCCCGAGATCCATGCCCTACGCGAGGAGCTTCGGCTCTCGGCCTCGCCGGCCATCGTCGAGAACGGCGCCGGGCTGCTGCTGCCGCGCGAGGCGCCGCCCGGGCAGGGCGAGGCCTACCAGCGCCTGCGGGCCGCCCTCGACCTGCTGGACCCGGACCTGCGCCGCTGCTTCCGCGGCTTCGGCGACATCGGCCCCGAGGGCGTGGTCGAGGATGCCGGGCTGTCCTATGAGAAGGCCCGCATGGCCTGCCAGCGTGCCTGGTCGGAACCCGGGCTCTGGGAAGGCGACGCCGATCAGAAACGCGCCTTTCTCGCCGCGCTTGCCGATCATGGCATCACCGCGCGGCGCGGCGGGCGCTACCTGACGCTCTCCTTCGGGGGCACCAAGGCCGACCGCATGGACGAGGCGGCGGCGCTCTTCGGCCATCCGCCGAGGATCGCGCTCGGCGATGCGCCCAACGACCGCGAGATGCTGGAACATGCCGATATCGGCGTCATCATCGCCAATCCCCATGGCGCGCCCCTGCCCGAACTGCGCGGCGAGCGCGACGGCGCCATCCTGCGCAGCCAGAAATCCGGCCCCGCAGGCTGGAACGAGATGATGCTCAAGCTAACATCGAGACTGAGCTGACAGACCTGACCGACAGACCTGACCGAGACAGCAAAGGGGGCCGAGGTGGCTGACTTTCACCAGAACGGCAATATTGCCACCATCCACAACCTGCGCACGCGCAGCTCGGAGGACATGACGCGCGAACTGACCTCCTTCGGGGCCAGCCGCAAGATCTCTCTCGTGCTGCCCTCGCTTTATTCCGAGCTGGAGGGCGAGGCGCTGCCGCGCATCCTCGACGAGCTGAAGCAGGTGCCCTACCTGCACCGCATCGTCATCGGTCTCGACCAGGCGACCGAGGAACAGTACCGCCACGCGCGCGAGTTCTTCTCGGTACTGCCGCAGAACCACGTGGTGATCTGGAACTCCTCGCCGCGGATGACGGCGATCCAGGACCGGCTGACGGCGCTTGGCCTGGGGCCGATCGAGAACGGCAAGGGCAAGAACGTCTGGTCCTGCCTCGGCTTCCTGATCGCCTGCGCCGACAGCTCGGTGGTGGCGATCCACGATTGCGATATCGTCACCTATGACCGCGACCTGCTCAACCGGCTCGTCTACCCGGTGGCGAACCCCTCGTTCCCCTACCAGATTTCCAAGGGCTATTACGCCCGGGTCGGCGGCAACAAGATCAATGGCCGGGTCAGCCGGATGCTGGTTTCGCCGATCCTGATCGCACTGAAGCGCACCATCGGGGATCGTGATTACCTCGATTACCTGCGCGCCTTCCGCTACCCGCTGTCGGGCGAGATGGCGATGCGCACGGGCATCTTGCCCGACCTGCGCATCCCGTCGGACTGGGGTCTGGAAATCGGCGTGCTGTCCGAGGCCTGGCGCAACCTGGCGCCGAAGTCGGTCTGCCAGGTCGAAGTGGCGGACAACTACGACCACAAGCACCAGGATCTCTCGCCAGAGGACAAGACCAGGGGCCTGTCGCGCATGTCGATCGACATCTGCAAGGCGATGTACCGCAAGCTTGCCGCCGACGGCACGGTCTTCAGCGAAGAGATCTTCCGCACCCTCAAGGCCACCTACTACCGCTCGGCGCTGGACCTGCTGGACTGCTATTACAACGATGCCAAGGCCAACGGCCTCCATGTCGACCGCCATGCCGAGGAAAACGCGGTGGAGCTCTTCGCCGAGAACATCATCGAGGCCGGGCATATCTTCCTCGACAAGCCCTCGGAGACGCCTTTCATCCCGACCTGGAACCGGGTGCATTCGGCGGACCCCGACCTGATGTCGGACATGCTGAAGGGCGTGGCCCAGGATCTGGAAGAGTTCAAGTAGCCGGGACCGGAAGGCAAAGGCGAAGGAAAGGGGGGGGCGCTGCCCCCCGTCTCCGTTCCGGAGCCTCCCCCCGGAGTATTTTCAGCCTGGTGATGCGCGAAGTGCAGTGCCCCTCCGGGTGCCGGACGTCCGCCATCGAGAGCGTGCACGCTCTCGTCGCCAAAGTCGGCCGCCCGGAAAGGCACCGTCCCGCTGCATCACCAGGCTGAAAGTACTCCCACCGGAGGCCGCCCGTCATGAGGGGCCGCGCCGCAGGCGGGGTCGCGCGGGGCGGGCTTCCCCCTCTACGTCTTAACCCCGGTTGGTGACCCAGCGGCATTGGTAGGGGGCGAAAGGGATCGGGCCGCCGCCGGGCTCGATCGGCTCGCCCGAGAGCAGGTCGACCCAGTCCTCCCCCTCGATCAGGTTGATCGCCATCGGGTCGATGTCCAGCACATCGGAGGAGACATTGTGCAGGGCGAAGATCGACTGGTCGCGGTCGAGGCTCTGGCGCCAGACGCCGAAGACGCGGTGGTCGAGTTGCAGGGTGAACTGCGTCGCATTGGGATGGAAGCCGCGCTGGCGGCGGCGGATGCCGATGCGGCGGCGCATTTCCTCAAGCACCTGGTGCTGGGTCGTCGCGGGGTCTTCCAGTTTCGCCCGCAGGGTCTCGTAGTCCCAGCGGTGGCGGTTGATCGCCCGGTTGTGGCCGGACTTCTCGACGCCCTCCTGGTCGTTGGGCGTGGCCAGCAGCGAGTGGATGTAGAAGGCCGGGATGCCTTCCAGCGCCATCACCAGCGTCTGGGATGCAAGGAAGCGCTGCACCTGGTGGTCGTCCTCGCCGGCGAAGGTGCCTTTCATCGCCTCGAACCAGGTGATGTTCAGCTCGTAGGGTGCCTCCCCACCCCCCGGCAGCGCGCGCATCGAGACGCGGCCGCCGAAGTCCTTCATCTTCTGCACCACCTGGCCCTGGTCCTCGGCCGAGAGGATCCCTTCGGCGGGGCGCATGCCGATGCCGTCGTGGGAGGCGGTGAAGTTCAGATAGGCGCAGCCCAGTTGCGCCGGCGGCATCGAGCCCTGCCAGCGGATCAGGTTCTTCGCCGTCCCCGAGAGCATCGCGTGCAGCACCAGCGGCGGCAGCGAGAAGTTGTAGACCGCATGGGCCTCGTTGCGGTTGCCGAAGTAGGAAAGGTTCTCCTGGTTGGGCACGTTGGTTTCGGTCAGCAGGATGATCGGCTCGGCCGCGTAATCGGCGAAGAGCCGCATCAGCCGCACGATGGCATGGGTCTGCGGCATGTGGATCGAGCGGGTGCCGATCTGCTTCCAGATGAAGGCCACGGCATCGAGGCGGATGATCCGCACCCCGTTGTCCACGTGCAGGCGCATGACGCGCAGGAATTCCTTCAGCACCTCCGGGTTGCGGAAGTCGAGATCCACCTGGTCATGGGAGAAGGTACACCAGACGTGGCGCACCCCGCGCGAGGTGTTCACCTCGCGCAGCAGCGGATGGGTGCGCGGGCGCACCACGTCCGAAAGGTCGTCCTCGGGGGAGGCCTCGAAGAAGAACTTGTCGTAGGGCTCATGCCCCTGCCGGTAGGCGTTGAACCAGGCCGAGGAGCTGGACACGTGGTTCAGCACCAGGTCCGACATCAGCAGGAATTCCGAGCCGATGCGTTGGATGTCCGACCAGTCGCCCAGCACCGAATCCACCGCCCGGTAGTCGGTCACCGCGAAACCGTCATCCGAGGTCCAGGGGAAGAAGGGCAGGATATGCACGCCGTTGACCACGCCCGCCAGGTGGTTGTGCAGGAAGTGGCGCAGCAGATCGAGCGGCTTGTGCTGCCCGTCGACGATGGAATTGCCGTAGGTGATGACCAGCGCGTCACGCTCGGACCACTGGCGGTTTCCGGGCACCCGACCGCGTCGGCGCCGCGTCGCGCTTTCCGGCCAGAAGGCCTCTGCCAACCCCTTCGCCTCGGCTTCGATATCGTGATCGGGGTAGATCTGGCGAACGAGCGCTTCCAGCTTGTGCCAGAAGGTCGAGGCGGACTCGTCTTTCATGAGGGCCGGGCTCCGTATGGCGTTCCCCTGAAATCCCAGATCGGGGCGAGAGTTTCAAGCGCGCAGCCCACCGGGGCGGGTTCGGGCGCGCCGTGCTCGCAGGGATTGATCCCTGTCTGGGCACTCTGGCCCGGATCACCGGTCGCGGCGGGCCCGCCGATGGACCTGGGGTGACACGCTGTGGTTGCGCCGGGGCGAAAGCCCGTTCGCTTTCCGACAGCTTGCTGAAGCCGGGCGTGTCGTCGGCGCGACTTTCGCGCGCCGGCAAGGGGCCAGCGCCGGGATAGAGGGTTGACTCGGCGCGGGTCACACCGCCCAATGTGGGCAATTAACGGTTGTTTCCCGGGCAGTTGTCCGCCCCAGCCGGGGGCGTGCAGGTCGGGAAGCGCAGGGATCGCCGGGAACGGATCGCGGGGCGGCACCGATGCCGGGACGCATTACGTCCCGCTGCCGGACCCGGGATGGCCCGCTCAGGTGCCCGCCCAGGACCGGACGGAAGGTTGAAGAGGTGCCATTGATGCCGGCCATTTGCCAAGACGCCACCCGCCCGCTCCGGGGCTGGGCCTTCGGTCTGCGTCAGCTCGCCCTCGCTGCCGGTCTTGCGCTTCTGGCCGGTCCGGCCAGCGCCCGCATCATCTCGCTGCCCGAAGAGGGCGGCGCGGCGGGCGGCCCGGCGCTGATCGGCCTTGGCCAGTCGCTGCCCGCCCCCGAGGCCGAGGGGATCCTCTATTACGCCATCGACCACCTGCCCCGGACCGACGCGGTCGGCGAGCTGGTCACCGCGACGCTGCTGCAAAGCCGCGCCGTCTCGACCATCGCCGGGGCCGAGGCACCCGAGGGCGGGCTTGCGACGGCGGCAGAGCTTGCCGGGCTGTCGCTGGAAACCGCCTTCGCCCTTGGCGCCGAGGACGGCGGCCCTGTGCTCTCGATCCGCCTCGGCGATGAAAGCCTGCCTGCCCCGGCCTTCGCCGAGCGTATCGCCGCCCTGGCCGAGGGCTTCGGCCCTGCCCGGCGCGGCTTCGCGCTGGCGGTGGTGGCGGATCCCGAGGGTCTGTTCCCCGGCCGCATCGGGGCGATGCGCGAGATGCTGGCGGGCACCGGCTTTCCCATGTGGGTGCTGCTGATGACCGGCGCCGACACCGGGGCAGATTGCGCCCCTGCGCTCGGGCGCCACGTGAGCCTGTCGCTTCTGGGCGGCGTCGCCGACCGGCCCGCCTTCGGCAATGCCGACGGCCAGACCAGCTTTGCCGAGGCCGAAGCCTTCACCCGCCGGGTGCTGAGCGATGGCATCGCGCGCGGCGAAAGCTGCGCGGGCGCCTATGCGGTGGTGCTCGACAATGGCGACGACCCGGCGCTGCTCCATGACAGCCCGGTCTATATCCCCGCCCAGCAGGAAACCCTGACCGTCGAGGAATTCGAGGCCGAGTTCCTCTCGGGCGCAGAGGATCCCGCGCCGATCCGCGCCTACCTCGACAGCTGCCGCTACTGCCCCGCCGCCGAGCGGCTGGAGGCCCGGCTGACCGAGATCGACCGCCGCGCCGCCCTGGCCCGGATCGAGGACAAGGTCTGGGCCCGCATTGCCGGGACCGCCCCGGATCAGGACCGGCTGGCCGTCTATCTCGACCGCTGCGTGCTCTGCGCCCACCGGGACGAGGCCGAGGCCGCCCTGGCCCGCCTGCAGGCCGCCGCCCGCGCCCTCGAAGAGGAAGACCGCCGCTTTGCCAGCCTTGTCGAGGGGCGCGACCTTGAAGGGCTGCGTGACTATGTCGAGACCTGCGAGGCCTGTTCGCACCGCGAGACCGCCCTGGCCCGCATCGAGGAGATCGAGGCCGATACCGCCTATGCCGAGGAGCTGGCAGCGCTGGAGACCGCCATCGCGGCAGGCGACATGGCGGGGCTGCGCGACTGGATCGCCGCGTGTTCCTACTGCGACGCCCTGCCCCCGCGCCGAGACCGCCATCCACGACCTGCAACGGCGCGACCTCCTTGCAGGGCCCTGCCTGGCCGCTGCCGCCGTGCCGCAGCTTGGCGGCCCGCGCCTGCTGAGCCAGATGGACCAGCCCGCCGCCCTCTCCGCCTGCGAGGCCCTGCTGGCCGAGTTTCCCGGCGACGGCATCGGCCTGACGCTGCGCGGCCGCATTGCCCAGGCCGCCGGCGATCTCGCGGCGGCGCGCCAGGGCTACGAGGCGGGCATGCAGTCCGGGGTGCCCATGGCCTTCGGCATGGCCGGCTACCTGGCCTTCGATCCACCGCGCGGCGCGCCGGACATCGACCGGGCCGAGGCGCTGGCCCGGCAAGGGGCCGAAGCGGGCGACTGGCTGTCGCGGCAGTTGCTGGTGCTGCTCTACTCGCAGAACATGACCCCCGGGAAAGGCGTCGAAGATGCGCTCGGCATCGCCGAGGCCACGGCGCGCGAGGGGGATCCGGTGTCGCAGTATTTCCACGGCTACTTCCTGCTGGCCGGCAATGGCCCCACGGGGCGGCCCGATCCCGAGGCCGCGCGTCCCTGGCTGAGCCAGGCGGCCGAGGCCGGCTACCTGCCCGCCATGACCCTTCTGGCCGAGACGCTGGAAACCGCCGTCGCCGCCGACCCCGGGGCCGCCGAGACCGCGGCCGGGCTGTACCTGCGCGCGCTGCAGGCAGGCGACGGAGCGGCCCGTGACCGGCTGACCGTGCAACTGCGCGAGCGCAACCGCGCCGTGGTGCGGGCGGTGCAGGCGCGGCTGCAACAGGATGGCATCTATCGCGGCGGCCTCGATGGGCTGCCCGGGCCGGGCACCATCGCCGCGGTCGAGACATTTGCCGCCGCTGCGGAGGGCGGCGCACAGGAATGAACCACACCGCGGCCCCGCCCCGGATCCGGCAGAGAACCGGGCCGGGCCAGGGACGCGGGAACAGAAGAACCGGGGACAGAAGAGAATGCTGCCGAAGACCAGACCGATGACCGCGCTGCGCCGCCTTGCGACCGCCTGCGCCCTGCCCCTTGCGCTGGCGCTGCCGGCCGCGCCCGCGCAGGCCCAGGGCGTCATGCCCATCGTCACCTCGGTCGGGCTGGACAGCCTGACCTGCCCGCGCTCGACCGTGCGCCTCGGGGTGCTGGGCGACAGCCTGGCCGACGGGCTCTGGGCCGCCGTCGAGCGGGCCCTTGGCCAATGCGCCAGCGTCGAGGTGCTGCGCCTGACCCAGGTCTCGGACGGGCTGACCCATACCCCGCCCGAGGAATGGATGAGCCGCTTCGACGCCGCCACCCAGAGCACCGATGCCCAGGATGTCTTCATCGTGCAGATCGGCGCCAACGACCTGCGCGGCATCCGCGACGACCGCGAGCGGGTGAACTACGGCACACCGGAATGGGACGCCCTCTATGCCCGCCGCGTCGGCGCCCTGGCCGAGGCCCTTTCGGCGCGCGCCGACCGCATCCTCTGGGTCGGCCTGCCGGTGGTCGGCGAAGGCAAGTTCGAACCCGAGTACCAGCACATCAACGCGCTGATCTCGCAGACGCTGACCGCGCTCAACCTGCCCTTCACCGACATCCGCGAGCTGTCGCGCTTCGGCGCGCCGGACTTTGCCATGAACGCCGTCGTCAACGGCTCCACCAAGCAGCTGCGCGCCCCTGACAAGATCCATTTCACCGCCCTGGGCTACGAGCTGATCGCCTCGGCCCTGGCCCCCGAGATCAAGGAGGCCATGGCTGCCCGTGACCGCAAGTCCCTCTTCGGCAATGCCGCGCTTCAGTAGGATCCGCCGCGCCCTCGGGCTGATGCTGCTGGCAGCGCTGCCGGTGGCCGGCTGCACCTCGGCGCAGGATCTCGGCCTGAAACTGCCCCGTTCGCCCGAAGCGGCGGCGGCCACCCCCACGGCGACCCGCGTCAGCGCCCCTGCCCGCCGCTTCACCGCCGAAGAGCCGGCGACGCTGCTGGTCATCGGCGACAGCCTGTCCGACGGCTTCGGCATGCTGCTGATCCAGCGCGCCGAGGCCCGCGGGCTGAACCTGCGCGTGGTCAACCGCGGCCGGAACTCGACCGGTCTGGCGCGCAGCGACTTCTACGACTGGCCGGGCAATTTCACCGGCATGCTTTCGGCCCTGCGCCCCGACTTCACCGTGGCGCATTTCGGGTCGAACGACATGCAGTCGATCCGCACCGCCGAGGGCAATGTGCCCTTCCAGACCGACGCCTGGGATTCGACCTACAAGGCGCTGGCCTCGGGCATCGTCGCCGAGGCCAGCGCGGCGGGCTCGCTGTTCTACCTGATCGGCCCGGCCCCCGACCGGAACGAAAAGCTGAATGCCCACCTCGACCACGTGAACCCGCTGCTGAAAGAGGCCGCGCAGGAGAACGGCGGGATCTACTTCCCGCTCGCCCCCTATGCCTCGGGGCCGGACTTCAGCTGGATCGCCACCACCACGCTGGGCGACCAGACCCTGACCATCCGCTCTGGCGACGGGTCGCATTTCACCATGCGGGGCTACCAGATGGTCGCCGACCTGATCCTCGACGACCTCGTGCAGCGCGTGCCCTCGCTGGTGCCCCCGCCCGAGCAGCTGGCCTTCATGAAGTTGCAGTAAGCCCCGAATGGTCTTCCCGACGCTCGACTTCGTGCTGTTCTTCGCCCTCGTGCTGGGCCTGAACCTTGCGCTGTTCCGCCTGAACGGCTGGCGCAAGGGGATGCTGATCGCGGCTTCCTTCTGGTTCTACGCGGTCTGGGATGTCCGCTTCCTGGCGCTGATGAGCGCGGTGATCCTGCTGGCCTGGATCGGCGGCCTGCCCGGCGCGCGGAAGGCCACCGCCCTGCGCACGCTCTGCATCGCGGGGCTTCTGGGCTGCCTGGCCTTCTTTAAGTATTTCAACTTCTTCCTGCTCTCCTTCTCGAACCTTCTGGGCGAGGCCGGGCTGTCGCGCGATTTCTCCTGGGCGCAGGTGGTGCTGCCCGTGGGGATCTCGTTCTACGTCTTCCAGGCGATCAGCTACATCGTCGACTGCGCGCGCGAGGACGTGCCGGCGCGGCGCAACCCCTTCGACGTGGCGCTTTACGTCAGCTTCTTCCCACAGCTCGTTGCCGGCCCGATCGTGCGCGCGGCAGACTTCCTGCCCCAGCTCGACCGCCCCGAGCGGCCCACCTCGGCCATGCGCGGCATGGCCGTGGCGCTGATCCTGGCGGGCATGGTCAAGAAACTGGTGGTGGCGAACTACATCGCCGTGCTGCTGGTCGATCCGGTCTATACGAACCCCGCCGCGCAAGGCGCGCCGCAGGCCCTCGCCGCCCTGCTGGGCTACGCGGTGCAGATCTATTGCGACTTCTCGGGCTATTCCGATATCGCCATCGGCGTGGCGCTGCTGCTCGGCTACCGCTTCAGCGCCAACTTCAACCAGCCCTACCGCGCCGCCTCTTTCCGCGAGTTCTGGCAGCGCTGGCATATCTCGCTGTCCACCTGGATCCGCGATTACCTCTACATCCCGCTGGGAGGCAATCGCGGCGGCAAGGCACGGCAGGCGGTGACGCTGCTGGTGGTGATGGGGCTGGCCGGGCTCTGGCACGGCGCGGCCTGGACCTTCGTGCTCTGGGGACTGGCGCATGGCGCGCTGGTGGCGGGGGAACGGCTGAGCGGCCAGCACCGCGCCACCTCGCTGCGTCCCCTGCGCATCGGGGTGGTCTTCACGCTGGTGACGCTGCTCTGGCTGCCCTTCCGCGCCCGCAACATGGGCCAGGTGGGCGAGATGCTGGGGGCGCTTGCCCGCCCGGCCAGTGAGTTCTCGCTTGCCCTGCATCCCTTCGCGCTGGTGCTGATCGGCACGGGACTTCTGATCTCGGCCCTGCCGCTACGCTGGTTCACCCGCAGCGGGGAGGCCCTTGGCCGCGTGGGGCCCGAGCTTCAGGCGGGCGTGCTGGCGCTTGGCCTCGTGATCCTCTTCGCCATGGCGCAAGAGGGCACGGCGCCCTTCATCTACTTCCAGTTCTAGGGGGCACCATGGCGCGCAATCTCCGCTTCCTGCTGACCCTCTGGCTGGCGCTCATGTTGCTCTGGGCCTTCTCGGGCGAACGGATCGTGGACTGGGTGTTCGAGCTGCCCCTGCCCGATGCGCTGATGGACCCGCTGCTGGACGCGGTCTTCTGGGGCGAAGACCTGAAAGCCGCCCTCGGCCTGCCCGACCTCTTCGGCGCGCTGCGCGCCCTGTTGCACGGGCTTGCCGGGCTTTAGGCCGTGGCCAGCGCCAGCCCGTCGACGATCGCGGTGAAGGCGGCAGAGCGGCGCAGTTCGGCGCCCGGACAAATCGCCTGCGCCTCTTCCTGCACCAGCGCCATCAGGCTGGAGCCGCCGACGAGGATCACCGAGGACACCTGTTGCGGCATTACCCCGGCCTGCATCAGCGTGGCATAGATCGCCCCCTTCAGCGCCTCGCGCGCCTCTGCCAGCGCGGCATTGACCGAGCCCGAGGTGGTGCGCGCCGAAAGCCCTTTCTCGATCATCCCCATTTCGATCTGACCGGCACCCGAGGCGCTGTTCGCGCCGATCTTGCCCGCCTCGACCGCAAAGGCCAGCTCATGGCCCAGCTGGTCCTCGATCACCGAGGCCAGGCGCTCCATCGGGCGTTTCTCGACCGCATGGGCCAGCATGTCGGCCACGGCCCGCTGGGTCTCTCCGGTATAGAGGAAGGCGATCTTGGCCCAGGTGGACAGCTCGACGTAGATCGGTTTGGGGACCGGCAGCAGGCCCTCTCCGAAGCTGCGGCGCAGCTCTCCGCCCAGACCCAGCAATGGCATGGCATGGGTCATCGAGACCGCGTGGTCGAAGTCCGTCCCACCCAGCCGGATGCCGTGGCTGCCAAGGATCTCGATCCCGTTGCCCTTGGCGCGGAACAGGGTGAAGTCCGAGGTGCCGCCGCCGATATCGACGATCAGCCCCATCTCGCCCGGATGCCCGTCGCCCAGACTGGCCAGCGCGGCGGCCTCGGGTTCGAACATGAAGGTGATCTCGGTGAAGCCCGCCGCCTCGTAGCAGCCGCGCAGGTCGGCTTCGGCGCGGGCGTCACGCTCGGGGTCGGCGGTGTGGAAATGCACCGGGCGCCCAGACAGCACGGCAGAGTAGCTCTGCCCGGTCTCGGCCTCGGCGCGGGTCTTCACTGCCACGAGGAACTCGGTCACGATCTCGGCAAGCGTGCGGCGCTTGCCACCGACCAGGCGCTTTTCATGGAACAGCGAGGTGCCCAGCACCGACTTCAGCGCCCGCATGTAGCGCCCCTCTTCGCCGTCGATCAGCGCCTCGGCGGCGGCGGAGCCGATCAGCATCGGCCCGCCCTCGGCGCGGAAGAAGACGGCGGTCGGCAGGGTCTCTTCGCCCGCCTCCACGCTGATGTGGCGCAGCTGCCCGCCCTCCAGCACGGCGGCGGCGGAATTCGAGGTACCGAAGTCGATGGCAAGCACGGGACGGGTCATGGGAAGGCTCCTGCGGCGGCGAGCCTGCCGGGCTAGAGCATGGGCGCGCGCCCTGCAAGGGCGAAACGCCCTAGCCCATGTCCAGCAGCGCCGAAAGCACGTCTGAGCGGCGCAGCATGCCGACAAGCTGGCCGCCCTCCAGCACCGGGAAGATGCGGTGCGGATGCGCCATGAAGGCCTCGGCGGCGGTGATCAGATCGTCATCGGCCTGCAGGCAGACCGGGTCGCGGGACATGGCCTCGGCCACGGTGCCCTTCCATTCCTGGTAGTAGCTGGCCTGCAGCGCGGGGCGGAAGCAGTCCTTCTGGCTGAGGATGCCGATCAGCTTCCCCGAAGCATCCAGCACCGGCGCGGCGGCCGCCCCGGCCCCGGCCAGCAGGGCGGCGGCGCGGCGCATCGGAGTATCGGGGCCAAGCGATACCCACTCCCTCTGCATGATCGTCGCGATACCTGTCCTCATGCCTCGTCCCCGCGCTTGCGGTTCGGGCAGACGGCGCAGTCGGCGCCCTTGATGCAGGAGGCCCCGCCGCAGGAGGTCTGCACCGGCCCGCGCCCGAACAGCAGCCCAAGCGCCAGCCCCCCGGCGGCCAGCAGGAAGATGGCGAGGGTGATGAGGAGTTCCATTCAGTGCGCTCCTGACCGGTATGCCATGGTTCAGACCCCGAAATCGTCGTTGAAGATGTGGTCAGGCTGCACGCCCAGCCGGTCCAGCGTCGCCAGCACCGCCGAGATCATCACCGGCGGGCCGCAGAGGTAATATTCGCAGTCCTCGGGCGCGGGGTGGTCGCGCATCGCCCGCATCACCGTATCATGGATGAAGCCCGTCGCCCCCGTCCAGCGGTCCCCGGGCGCCGGGTCCGACAGCGCCGGGGTCCAGGTGAAGTTGGGATGCCGCGCCGCGATGGCGTCGAATTCCCCGACGTAGAACAGGTCCGCCAGAGAGCGCGCGCCGTAAAAATAGCGCATCCGGCGCGCAGTCCCCAGGCCCGCCTGCTCGTGGATCATCGCGCGCAGCGGCGCCATGCCGACGCCGCCGCCGATGAAGACCATCTCGGCCCCGCTGTCCTGCACGTGGATCTCGCCGAAGGGGCCCGAAGCCTGCACTTCGTCCCCCGGCTGGCGGGCAAAGAGCCAGGACGAGACGACGCCGGGCGGGATTTCCTCTTCCCGGCCCGCCGGCGGCACGGCGAGACGGATGTTGAAGACCACCCGGCCCGCTGCCGTGTCCTCGGGGCGCGAGGCGATGGAATAGGCC
>NZ_AFPM01000014.1 GCF_000220565.1 Oceanicola sp. S124
TGCGTCGGGGGAGGTCGGCGGCGGAACGGGCAGGGGGTGGCATGTCGTGTCGCCGGACCCGCTGGTCTGCCGTGGGGCGCCTGGGCGGATCGTCAGCCGAAGCAGGAGGAGCCAGACAACCCATGAAAACCCGTGCCGCCGTGGCCTTCGAGGCCAAGAAACCGCTCGAAATCGTCGAGCTTGACCTGGAAGGCCCGAAGGCGGGCGAGGTCCTGGTCGAGATCATGGCCACCGGCATCTGCCATACCGACGCCTATACGCTCGACGGGCTGGACAGCGAGGGGATCTTTCCCTCGGTGCTGGGCCACGAGGGCGCCGGGATCATCCGCGCCGTCGGCCCCGGCGTGACCTCCGTCAAGCAGGACGACCATGTCATCCCGCTCTACACGCCTGAATGCCGGCAATGTAAGTCGTGCCTCTCGGGCAAGACCAACCTCTGCACCGCGATCCGCGCCACCCAGGGCAAGGGCGTCATGCCCGACGGCACCACGCGCATGTCCTACAAGGGTGAGGCGATCTATCACTACATGGGCTGCTCGACCTTCTCGAACTTCATCGTGGTGCCGGAGATCGCCGTGGCGAAGATCCGCGAGGACGCGCCCTTCGACAAGGCCTGCTACTGCGGCTGCGGCGTGACCACCGGCGTCGGCGCGGTGACCAACACCGCCAAGGTGACGCCGGGCTCGAACGTCATCGTCTTCGGCCTGGGCGGCATCGGGTTGAACGTGATCCAGGGCGCCCGCATGGTCGGCGCGGACAAGATCATCGGTGTCGACCTGAACGACGCCAAGGCCGAGTGGGGCCGCAAGTTCGGCATGACCGACTTCGTCAACCCGACGAAGATCGACGGTGACATCGTGCAGCACCTGATCGCGCTGACCGACGGCGGCGGCGACTACACCTTCGACTGCACCGGCAACACCACGGTGATGCGCCAGGCGCTGGAAGCCTGCCACCGGGGCTGGGGTGTCTCGACCGTGATCGGCGTGGCCGAGGCGGGCAAGGAGATCTCGACCCGTCCGTTCCAGCTGGTGACCGGCCGCGTCTGGCAGGGCTCGGCCTTCGGCGGCATGAAGGGCCGGACCGAGGTGCCGAAGATCGTCGACTGGTACATGAACGGCAAGATCGAGATCGACCCGATGATCACCCATGTCCTCAAGCTGGAGGAGATAAACAAGGGCTTCGACCTCATGCACGCAGGTGAGAGCATCCGCAGCGTGGTGGTGTTCTGA
>NZ_AFPM01000013.1 GCF_000220565.1 Oceanicola sp. S124
GCACGCGGGTGCCGCCCGCAATGCCGTGGATTGCGCGCTGTGGGATCTGGAAGCCAGGCGCGCGGGCAAGCGGGTCTGGGAGCTTGCGGGCCTTGACGCGCCGAAGCCCGAGGTCACCGCCTATACGCTGTCGCTGGACGAGCCTGCCGCGATGGAGGCACAGGCGGCGAAGAACGCCTGGCGGCCGCTGCTGAAGATCAAGCTTGGCACGCCCGACGACATGCCCCGGCTGGAAGCCGTGCGGCGCGGCGCCCCGGCCTCGAAGATCATCGTCGATGCCAACGAGGGCTGGTCGGCCGAGGTCTATGCCGACCTGGCGCCGCATCTCGTGCGCCTCGGGGTGGCGCTGGTGGAGCAGCCGCTGCCCGCCGGGCTGGACGAGGCGCTGATCGGCATGGAGCGCCCGGTGCCCGTCTGCGCCGACGAAAGCTGCCATGACCGCGCCAGCCTGCCCGGGCTGAAGGGCAAGTACGACGTGGTGAACATCAAGCTCGACAAGACCGGCGGGCTGACCGAGGCGCTGGAGCTGCGCAAGGCCGCGCTGGCCGAGGGCTATCGGGTGATGGTCGGCTGCATGGTCGGGTCCTCGCTGGCCATGGCCCCGGCGGTGCTGGTGGCGCAGGGCGCGATGATCACCGACCTGGACGGCCCACTGCTGCTGGGCCGCGACCGCGACGCGGCGCTGCACTACGACGAGGCCGGGGTGCATCCGTCGTCGGCCGCTCTCTGGGGCTGAGCCGCTGTCCGGGGCCTGGCCCGGCGAGAGGTCTGGTGGACCTCTCGTGCGGCGAACCGGCAAAGGCCCGGATGGTGGCCAGGATGGTGGGATCTCTCCCACCCTACGCTTCTGGCACAGGCCTGCCCGGCAGGCGTAGGGTGGATGCCAATCCACCTTCCGCCCGACATGCCGCGCACCTGCCGCCTGACATGCCGCGCGCCCCCTGCGCCCGGCATCCGGCAGGCTGCCGCCCCCTTCCGGCGGCCTGCCGCCCTGGCATCACATCAAATCTCTGGCCTCTGCGCCGTCGCAGGGCTAGGACGACCGACAAGGACGCGGGTCCGCCCGCCAGCGACAGGAGAATGGCCCATGAGCCGCATCGTCTACGTGAATGGTGACTACATCCCCGAGGAAGAGGCGACCGTCTCGATCTTCGACCGCGGCTTCCTGATGGCCGATGGCGTCTACGAGGTGACCTCGGTGCTCGGCGGCAAGCTGATCGACTTCGACGGCCACGCCAAACGCCTGGAGCGTTCGCTGGCCGAGCTGGACATGCCCAGCCCCTGCACCATGGACGAACTGCTGGAGATCCACCGCCAGCTGGTCGAGAAGAACGGCATCGACGAGGGCCTCGTCTACCTGCAGGTCACCCGCGGCTCGGACGGGGATCGCGATTTCGTCTTCCCCGATCCGGCGACGACCAAGCCCACGCTGGTCCTGTTCACCCAGAACAAGCCCGGCCTCGCTGACAGCCCGGCGGCGAAGAAGGGGGCGAAGGTGATCTCGGTCCCCGACATCCGCTGGCACCGTCGCGACATCAAGACCGTGCAGCTGCTCTACCCCTCGATGGCCAAGATGATGGCCAAGAAGGCCGGCTGCGATGACGCCTGGCTGGTTGAGGACGGTTTCGTCACCGAGGGCTCGTCGAACAACGCCTATATCGTCAAGGGCAACAAGATCATCACCCGGGAGCTGTCCAACGACATCCTGCACGGCATCACCCGCGCCGCGGTGCTGAAGCTGGCTGCCGAGGCGCAGATGGAAGTCGAAGAGCGCAACTTCACCATCGCCGAGGCGCAGGAGGCCGACGAGGCCTTCACCACCTCGGCTTCGGCCTTCGTCATGCCGGTGGTCGAGATCGACGGCGCGACCCTGGGCGACGGCACCCCTGGCAAGATCGCCCTGCGCCTGCGCGAGATCTACCTGGACGAGATGCGCAAGGCCGCCGTCTGACGGGCTGATGTCCTGGGGCCGCACGTCGGTGCCGCCCTCAAGGAAAGGTGGGTTGCACCCACCCTACGCCCACGGAAAGGCGCGCGCTTCGGCCCGCGCCTTTTCGCCGTCTGCGGGGTGGTGGCGCCGGAGGGCTGTGCGAATCCCCCGCGCCATGCCAAGGCTGCAGAATCCTGTCCGCGAGAGCCTCATGCGTCCCTCCCTGTTGTCCACGCTGCCCGCCGTCCTGCTCTGCCTTGCCGCCACGACCGGCCCCGCCTTGGCCGACCTCTGTGCCTACCGGCCGGGAGAGCTGCTGTCGGATGTCGACGATTCGGTCCTTGGCGATGCGATCAAGAGCGGCGCGGGCTTCGACCTGTCGGATGTCGTCTCGGGCACCAACCTGCTGAATCCCAAGCGCGGCAACAACCGGATCAAGGAGGTCACCGGCGTGGTGGCCGCCGCCATCTCGGCGCCGGTCTCGGTCGCGGCGGGGGTCGTCGGGATCACCGCCTTCGAGGGCGTCTGCTCGCTTCGTGATGCGCGCCGGACGGACAGCGAGGCGGTGCTTGAGGTGCTGCAATCCATGGCCGCCGAGGCCGACCCGTCCTATTTCGCCCTGATCGACGCCGACAAGGGCGCGGAAGAGGCGCTGCTGCGGATCGGCGATGGCCAGGGCGGCGGGCGCGACTACCCGGTGCGCGACCTCGAGATCAAGGACAGCGAGCTGCGCCTGCGCCGTCTCGGTCCGAACCGGGTGCTGGGCCAGGTCACCTTCCGCCTGCCCGCCGAAACCCTGATCCTGTCCGACGAGACAGAGCTGCTGGAGATGCCCGAGGCCCCCGCGCCCCTGCCCGAGGTCGAGGTCAGTCCGCTGGCCGCGCCGGGCGACAAGAACCGCAAGAGCCCACCCGGTGAGTGATCGGCAGGCCGCGCGCCTGTGACCCGCTGCCCGCCGGGACGGCTGCGCAGGAGGTGTTGCCGGGTCCGGCGCACGGTCCTGCGCACGGGCCGGGGCGTGGCATGGCCGGGCACTCTGTCGACGGGCGTATCGGGCGCCCCTGCGGCCAACCCTGACGCAAGAAGAAAGGCCCGGACAACCGTCCGGGCCTTTTTCGTCGTGCGGCAGAACGAGGGCGGCGGCGTCAGGCCGCCTGCGCCGCGCCCTCTGCCTCGTCCTCCTGGCCCTCCGCCGGATCGCCATCGCGCGAGGCGATGCGCAGCACCACGAAGCCGACCACCGCCGAGATCGCCGACCCCGTCAGCACCCCGAGCCGGACCGAGTTCATCAGTGCCGCATCCGAGAAGCTGAGCGTGCCGATGAACAGCGACATGGTGAAGCCGATGCCCGCGAGGCAGGCAATGCCGTAGATATGGCCCCAGTTGGCTCCCTTTGGCATCCGGGCGACGCCGGTCTTGACCATCAGCCAGACCACGCCGAAGACCCCGACCTGCTTGCCGACCACCAGGCCGCCCGCGATGCCGAGCGCCAGCGGGTCCAGCAGGTCGGCAAAGGTCAGGCCGGTCAGGTTCACGCCGGCGTTGCCGAAGGCGAAGAGCGGCACGATGAAGAACAGCACATAGGGCGAAAGGCCGTGCTCCAGCGCGTGCAGGGGCGACTTGCCGTAGCGGTCCTTGATCGGGATGAAGAAGGCCGTCAGCACGCCGGCGAGGGTCGCGTGGACACCGGACTTCAGCACGAAGAACCACAGAACCAGGCCCATCAGCAGCGTCGGCGCGACCCGGTGGGCCTTGCGGCGCAGCTGGATGTACATGCCGGCCAGCGGGATCAGCGACAAGAACAGATAATCGACCTGCAGGTCGGCGGTGTAGAACAATGCGATGACCACGATGGCGCCCATGTCGTCGAGGATCGCCAGGGTCAGCAGGAAGATCTTCAGCGACGAGGGCACCTTCGGTCCGACCAGAGCCAGCACGCCGAGGGCGAAGGCGATGTCTGTGGCGGCCGGGATCGCCCAGCCCCCCAGCGTCGCGCTGTTGCCGAGGTTGAGCGAGACATAGACGATCGCCGGGCAGGCCATGCCGGCAATCGCGGCGACGCCGGGCATCAGCACGTCGGCGGGGTTCTTCAGCTTGCCCTCGATCAGCTCGTACTTCAGTTCAAGCCCGACCAGGAAGAAGAAGACCGCCATCAACCCGTCGTTGATCCAGTGCAGCAGGCTGTTCTTCAGCTCGCTCTCGCCGAAGGAGATCTTCAGGTAGGTGTGCAGCCATTCGTCATAGGCCGGCCCCAGCGAGGAATTGGCGATGATCAACGCCATCACGGTGGCCAGGATCAGGAAGATCCCGCCCGAGGCATCGCTCGAGAAAAATTTGTCCAATTCGCGCCGAAGCCCCATTCCTGTCTCCTCTGTCGTCAGGGTCTGCTCATGCTTTTGGCCTCGGGGGCGAACCTCAAGGCACTTTGCCCCGAGGCGGACCTCAAGGTATCGTGATCCCAGATGGGGTGTCTGGCCCCCGTCTCAAGTAGGGTCCGGGGGTGAAACTACCGTATCTGGTTATTTTTCGATAACGTTTTCGCGAAAGGCCGTGCCGAAAGCCTGCTGCTGCTCGGCGCTGGCCTCGGTCTGGTGCTGCGCCTTCCACTGGTCGTAGGGCATGCCGTAGAAGATCTCGCGCGCGGCTTCCTTGTCCATGTCGATGCCGCGCTCCTGCGCGGCTTCCATGTACCAGCGGCTGAGGCAGTTCCGGCAGAATCCGGCCAGGTTCATCATGTCGATGTTCTGCACGTCCGTGCGCTTTTCCATCAGGTGGTCGCGCAAGGCGCGGAAGGCTGCGGCTTCCAGTTCGATGCGGGTCTGGTCGTCCATGGTGTCCTCCTGTGATCAGGTTCGGGATGGGTCCCGGGATAGGCCGTTGCGCTTGCGGAAGGAAGTCCTGGGGATGCGCGCCGTCTCGACACCGAGGGCGATTTCGGGCGGAAGATGCGCTTCCAGCACCGCCATCACCGCATCGGCCAGCTCGATGTGCTGGCTTTCAGGGCGACTGTCCATCAGGCGCAGGCAGACATTGACGAAGCCCGGCTCTCCCGAGAGCAGGCGGAAGGCGCTGACCTCGTGGGCGCGCAGCTTGACGGCGGTCGCGGGCACCTCGGGATGGGCGGCCATGGCGGCGGTCAGCGCGTCGGGCAGGGCCTCGGGCAGGGCAAGGCCGCCGAATTCGATCACGATATGGGGCATGGTCGGGCCTCCGGTCTCAGGCGGGAATCTCGGGCAGGGCGATACGGGTTCCACGCGGCAGCTGCGCCGCCAGGGCCTCGGCCAGGGCGCGGGCGATGTCG
The DNA here is from genome assembly GCF_000220565.1 of Oceanicola sp. S124. Lineage (GTDB taxonomy): Bacteria > Pseudomonadota > Alphaproteobacteria > Rhodobacterales > Rhodobacteraceae > Pseudooceanicola. Next base: position 5,232 of record NZ_AFPM01000013.1, read on the forward strand.
TGCTCTTCCGGCCCGGCACGACCTTCGAGCCGCAGGTCGATCAGCGGCAGGCCATCCTCGGGCAGGGGCAGCTCTTCGGTGAGCAGGCCGAAGTCGTCCATCTCTTCCATGTAGGGTGCGAGGCCCGAGAAGATGCCAACCAGCAGCCGGTTCGGGACGTCCAGCCCGTGGAAGTCGATGATCAGCCGGGCACCGCCGCTCATAGCCCGGTCTCCGCCAGAACATCCTTGAGGATCGGCGCCAGCCGTTCGGCCCAGGCACGTTGCTGGGCAGGGGTGGCGATCACGTCGTTGCGCAGCTCGATCAGCACGTTGGGCAGGCCGTTGGCGATGGCGTGGCGATCCACCGCATCGCCGGGCAGGTGGCCGCCGTAGGGCTCGTTGATGCCGACGCAGAGGTCCGCCTCACGCTGCAGTCGCGCGATCAGCGGCGCCGAGAGGCGCTCGTCCCCGGCATAGAGCACCCCGATCTGCCAGGGGCGGGGCGGGCGGCCCTTCAGTTGCGGGGTGAAGGAATGGATCGACAGGTAGACCCGGTCGGCGCGTGCCGCGACCAGTTGGCCAAGGGCGGCGTGATAGGGGCGGTAGCAGGCGTCCAGCCGCGCCTCCAGCTCCGCGGCCCCCGCATGGCGGTTGCCGGGGATGATCGTGCCGTCATAGAGCTTCATCAGCAGCGTCGGATCGTCCTCGCCCCGGTTCGGGTCGATCACCAGGCGCGAGAAGTTGGACAGGATCGCCGGGCCGTCCAGCCGCTCGGCCAGCGCCGCCGTGACGCCCGCCGCGCCCGGATCATAGGCGATATGGCGGGCCATCTCGCTTTCCGGCAGCCCCAGGCTACCGCCGGCAATGAAATCCGGTACGGTATTGGCAGCATGATCACAGGTGACCAGCCAGCGGGACGGACGCCCTTCGCCAAGAATATGGTAAGGAGCATATGTCATCCGGGTGTCACCTCATTTCGAGACATATAGGCGCCATTGGCAATCCGAACGCCACGCTTTAGGGTAAATGTGAACGCTAACACACCCGCAGGGGCGGGCAGTGACAACGGGGATGACCTTAATGAGACGTCAGCGCAACACGAAAATCGTCGCCACCCTGGGGCCGGCCTCATCGGACTACGAGACGATCCGCGCGCTTCACGAAGCCGGGGCGGATGTCTTCCGCCTGAACATGTCGCACGGCAGCCACGACGAGATCCGTGAACGCCACCGCATCATCCGCCGGATCGAGCGGGACATGGACAGCGTGATCGGCATCCTGGCCGACCTTCAGGGCCCGAAGCTGCGCGTCGGCACCTTCGCCTCAGAGACGGGCGAGGACCTGGTCGAGGGCCAGGACTTCCGCCTCGACCTGGACGACACGCCCGGCGATATCAGCCGCGTGAACCTGCCCCACCCCGAGATCTTCGCGGCGCTGGAGCCCGGCTCGTCGCTGCTGGTCAACGACGGCAAGATCCGCCTGAAGGTGAAGGATTGCGGCCCCGATTTCGCCAATTGCGAAGTGACCGTGGGCGGCACGATCTCGAACCGCAAGGGCGTCAACGTGCCCGACGTGGTGCTGCCGCTGGCCGCGCTGTCGGAAAAGGACCGCAAGGACCTGGAATTCACCTGCCAGCTGGGGGTCGACTGGATCGCCCTGTCCTTCGTGCAGCGCCCCGAGGACATGCACGAGGCCCGCAGGCTGGTCGATGGCCGCGCCGCCGTCCTTGCCAAGATCGAGAAACCCGCCGCGGTGAAAAGCTTCGATGACATCCTGGCCGTGTCCGACGGCATCATGGTCGCCCGCGGTGACCTGGGGGTCGAGCTGCCCGTCCATGCCGTGCCGCCGATCCAGAAACGCCTGATCCGCAAGTGCCGCGCCGCCGCCAAGCCGGTGATCGTCGCCACCCAGATGCTGGAATCGATGATCGAAAGCCCGATGCCCACCCGGGCCGAGGTCTCGGACGTCGCCGCCGCCATCTACGAGGGCACCGACGCGGTCATGCTCTCGGCTGAATCCGCCGCCGGCCAGTACCCGGTCGAAGCCGTGCGCACCATGGACAACGTCGCCCGGGAGGTCGAGACCGACGGTCTCTACCGCGAGGTGATCGAGGCGCAGCGGTCCTCCATCGCCGGGGCGGGCTCCGTCGCCGAGGGCATCGTCGCCGCCGCCCGCGAGATCGCCGAGACCACCAACATCTGCGCCATCTGCTGCTTTACCCAGTCCGGCACAACCGCCCTGCTGGTCAGCCGTGAGAAGCCCCGGGTGCCGATCCTGGCGCTGACCTCGCTGCGCGGCACGGCGCGCCGCCTGACCCTGTCCTGGGGCGTGATGTGCCAGGTCGTGGGCGAGCTGTCGCGCTTCAAGCAGGCCGTGGTCAATGCCGCGCGCGGCGCCCGCACCAGCGGTCTGGCAGGCGAGAACGACTCGATCGTGGTGACGGCCGGTGTGCCCTTCAACACCTCCGGCACCACCAACATCCTGCGCGTCGCCCCCTGCGAAGAGCGCCTGATCTTCGCCGCTGACCCCGAATAGGCCCCGAGGAGGCCACGAAGAGGCGGTATTACCCTTTTGCCCCGGCACCCCTTTGAGGTAGGGCCGGGGCATGAGCTTTGATTACATCTATGCAGGCGGTGTCCTGCTCTGCCTGCTTGCGGTTCCCGCCCTGGTCTCTGCCTGGGCGGACCGGCGGCTGCCCTCTGTTTCGGCCTTCGCGCTCTGTGCCGGGGCGGGCATGACCCTCTGGGCCTATCTTTCGGATCCGCGCCGCTATGCCCCCGCGGAGCTGCCGGATGTCTTCATCCGGGTGCTGGCAGAGGTCCTGCGCAGTCTCTGACCGCCTACCCCCTTGCCAAAAGGCGAATCCGCCCATATACGCCCCAACTCTACCTGCGCGGCCGGCCGACGAGGCATGCCGAGTCGCGTGCACACTCTGCAAGAGGAGACGAAAATGCCCAAGATGAAGACCAAGTCGAGCGTCAAGAAACGCTTCAAGGTGACCGGGACCGGCAAGATCCTGGTTGGTCAGGCCGGCAAGCGCCACGGCATGATCAAACGCACCACCAAGTTCATTCGTACCGCTCGCGGCACGACCGTCCTGTCGAAGGCCGATGAGCAGATCATCCGCCCGATGATGCCCTACGCCAAGAAGAAATAAGGAGGTCGCGATATGTCCCGTGTTAAAGGTGGTACCACGACCCACGCCCGTCACAAGAAGGTCATCAAGGCGGCAAAAGGCTACTACGGCCGTCGCAAGAATACCTACAAGGTTGCCCGTCAGGCCGTCGACAAGGCCAACCAGTACGCAACCCGCGACCGCAAGAACCGCAAGCGCAATTTCCGCGCCCTGTGGATCCAGCGGATCAACGCAGGTGTCCGTGCGCATGACGAAGCCATGACCTACTCGCGTTTCATCAATGGTCTGGCCCTGGCCGGCATCGAAGTCGACCGCAAGGTCCTCGCCGACCTGGCCGTCAACGAACCGGAAGCTTTCGCTGCCATCGTCGACCAGGCCAAGGGTGCCCTGGCCGCGTAAGCGCCGGAGGATCCGAGAGACAGGAAACCCCGCTCCGCCCGGAGCGGGGTTTTTCTTTGTCGTGGCCGCGCCAGGGGGCGCTGCAGCCCCCGTCTCGGTTCCCGAGACCCCCCGGAGTATTTCCGGCCATTGGATGGAGATGGGCCGGGCGCCAACCGGGTCCCCCGTGCCCATCCGCGGCGGGGTCGGGGCAGGCGGTGCGGCCCCGCTATAGCTTGCATTCGCGCCCACCTGTGGTAACCCCGACGCGGTCTGCGAACGGAGGCGGTTATGGACGATCTGAAGGCGAAATACCTGGGGCTGATTTCCGGTGCGGGCAGCGAGGCCGCGTTGGAAGAGCTGCGCGTTCAGGCCGTCGGCAAGAAGGGCGAAATTTCCCTGCAGATGCGCGAACTGGGCAAGATGACCCCGGAAGAGCGCCAGCTCATGGGCCCCAAGCTGAACGCCCTCAAGGACGAGATCAACTCGGCCCTGGCCGCCAAGAAGGCCGCTCTGGCCGATGCCGCGCTGGATGAACGCCTGAAGGTCGAGTGGCTGGACGTCACCCTGCCGACCCGCCCGCAGCGCCAGGGCACCATCCACCCGGTCTCTCAGGTCTGGGAGGAATGCACCGCGATCTTCGCCGACATGGGCTTCGCCGTGGCCGAGGGGCCGCAGATCGAGACCGACTGGTACAACTTCGACGCCCTGAACATCCCCGGCCACCACCCCGCGCGGGCCGAGATGGACACCTTCTACATGCACCGCGCCGAGGGTGACGACCGTCCGCCCCACGTGCTGCGCACCCATACCTCGCCCGTGCAGATCCGCTCGATGGAGGCCACCGGCGCGCCGACGCGGATCATCTGCCCCGGCCGCGTCTACCGCGCCGATTACGACCAGACCCATACGCCGATGTTCCACCAGGTCGAGGGCCTGGCCATCGACCGCGACATCTCGATGGCCAACCTGAAGTGGGTACTGGAGGAGTTCTTCTCGGCCTATTTCGGCACCAAGGTCAAAACCCGCTTCCGCGCTTCGCATTTCCCCTTCACCGAGCCCTCGGCCGAGGTCGACATCCAGTGTTCCTGGGAGAACGGCACCGTCAAGGTCGGCGAGGGCGACGGCTGGCTGGAGGTGCTGGGGTCCGGCATGGTCCACCCCAAGGTGCTTCAGGCGGGCGGGATCGACCCGAACGAGTGGCAGGGCTTCGCTTTCGGCATGGGCATCGATCGGATCGCCATGCTGAAATACGGCATCCCCGATCTGCGGGCCTTCTTCGACAGCGACCTGCGCTGGCTGAGGCACTACGGGTTCAGCGCGCTGCAAGTGCCGACCATTCGCGGCGGGGTTTGAGCCCATGAGCGAGACAATCACGGTATGTGAGAGCATCTGCCGTGATTTCTCGTGGATCTGGTTTGCTGATCCGAAGGTATTGCAGGCGGGTATGACGTTGTTCGCTGCAGCCGTTGCATCTTGCACGGCGCTCTATATCGCCCAACGGGTCTATCCAAAGCAAAAGGAAGTCGACCGCAAGAACGAGATCTCGAAGGATCGAAGGCTTAGGTACTACGAGATTTGTGCCGAGTTTAAGGCTCTTGATAGCAGGCTGGTGTCACTTGGACGCGATCCAAGACTTGGTGGTACCCCTTGGCAGAGCATAGAAGAAGTATTCAGGGAGATCGGCGACGTTCGCCGCGAAGCCGATGCGCTTTTCCTGCGCCTTTTGCTCGTAGGCGGGGCGGGTGTGGAAGTTCCCGGGGCCCGAGTTCAGTCGTACTTCTATGAATTTCCCAAGCAGTTGAAAGCGAAGTTGCGGATAGACGGCGAGATTGCCGACATTAGTAGGTCGGATTTTGAGTTACATCTCAGCAGTATCGTCAGCGAGACTGCTGAGATGTGGCGGAGTTCGTTGAATGACTTGGTGAATGCAATGCGAGCTGAATATGGTGAGCCGCCGATCGAGCTGAGTGCGCCTGAATAGATTGAGGTCTATCTGTCGGGCTAGTATAGCGACTCCCCAAGGCCATCCCCCTACCGCGGGTGGGGGCGTAGCCCCCGCCCATGGGGGCGGTCGGGGGCTGGCCGGGCCGCAAGCGTCCCGGCTGGGCATAAGGGCGACGTCCCCTCCTCTCTTTACTGACTTTCCGGCTCACGGAACGGTTAGCCCATGGGGGAGAGGCCCGTCTCGGAAACTGTCCGGGGGAGGGTTTCAGGGCCGAGCGGGCGGAGCCCCGGGTCGGGGGCTGGCCGGGCCGCAAGCGACCCGGCTGGGGCATATGCCCGACGTTGCACTCTTCCTTTGCTCTAAGTCCCGATACCCGCGCGGCTTTGCCCATGGGGGTGAGACCCGTTTCGGAAACCGTCCGAGGGACGGTTTCAGAGCCGAACGGGCGGAGCCTCGGGTCGGGGGCTGGCTAGCCCGCAAGCGTCCCGACTGGGGCGGAGGCCCGACGTTGCGCCCTTTCGTTGCCTCAAGCCCTGATGCCTGCGCGGCCTTGCCCATGGGGAAGGGGCCCGTCCCCGAACCCCTTCGGTGCCCGGTCTCAGCGCCGAACCGGCCGCGCACCGGGAAGCACCTCCGCCGAACCCTCCGGCCCGGCCACCTTGAACCCTCCGGGCCAAACAGGCCAATGTGTCCCCGAACCGACCGGGAGCCGCGCATGTCCACCGCTGACCAGATCACCTTCACCTTCGGTGACAGCGAGGCGCTTTGTACCGAACTCCTGGACCTCGTGCGCTCGGGCGCAAAGACCGCCACCTGCGGCGCGCTGCGCGACTTCGGTGAGGGCGGCGAGGCCCTGCCGCAGGTCGGGCGGCGGGACATCGCGCTGAGCTGGGACGGCACCCCGGCGCTTGAGATCGAGACCCTGGAGGTCTTCACCTGCCGCTTCGACGAGGTGAACGAGGACTTCGCCCTGGCCGAGGGCGAGGACGACAGCCTCGCTGCTTGGCAGGCCGGGCACCGGGCCTATTTCAACCGCAACGGGGGCTGGTCGCCGGACTTGATGCTGGTCTGCGAACGCTTCCGCATGACCCGCGACCTGACGGAGAGCGCCCGGACGGGCGGCGACCAAGCGGGCCCCGACCAGAAAGACGGAGACGCCGATGCCCCTCTTCCACCACGAGAACCGCGAGCGTAACGCCGAGACCCGCCGCATCTACGCGCTGTTCGAGATCGTCTACACGCTGGTCGACTTCCTCGCCGCGCTCTGCTTCATCGTCGGCTCGGTGCTGTTCTTCGATGACAGCCTGCAACGCGCCGGAACCTGGCTGTTCTTGTCGGCTCGGTGTTCTTCGCCGCAAAGCCCTCGCTGAGGCTGGCGCGGGAAATCAAGCTCTGGCGCAT
>NZ_AFPM01000012.1 GCF_000220565.1 Oceanicola sp. S124
GCAGTGGATGCGCGAAGAGCTGGAAGACCTGGCCTTCAAGGTGCTCAACCCGAAGGCCGCCAGTCGATCCTGCGCCGCTTCGTCTCTCTCAAGGATGACGCGGGCGACGTGATCGAACGCATCACCAAGGACATGCGCAAGGAGCTGAAGGCGGCGCAGGTCACCGCCGAGGTGAAGGGCCGCGCCAAGAAGCCCTATTCCATCTGGCGCAAGATGGAGGAGAAGAAGCAGAGCTTCTCTCGGCTGTCGGATATCTACGGCTTCCGCATCATCACCGAGACCGAGGACGACTGCTATCGCGCGCTCGGGGTGATCCACCAGCGCTGGAAGTCGGTGCCGGGCCGGTTCAAGGACTACATCAGCCAGCCCAAGTCGAACGGCTACCGCTCGATCCATACCACCGTGTCGGGGCGTGACGGCAAGCGGGTTGAAGTGCAGATCCGTTCGCGCGCGATGCACGAGGTGGCCGAGGCCGGCGTCGCCGCGCACTGGTCCTACAAGGATGGCGTGAAGGCCGAGAACCCCTTCGCCGTCGATCCAGGCCGCTGGATCGCCGCGCTGACCGAGCAGATGGGCGCCGACGAGGATCACGAGGATTTCCTCGAGGCGGTCAAGCTCGAGATGTACTCGGACAAGGTGTTCTGCTTCACGCCCAAGGGCGAGGTGGTGAAGCTGCCGCGCGGCGCCACGCCGATCGACTTCGCCTATGCGATCCACACACGGATCGGCTCTGCCTGCGTCGGCGCCAAGATCGACGGCATGCGGGTGCCGCTCTGGACCCGGATCAAGAACGGCCAGTCGATCGAGATCATCACCGCCGAGGGGCAGGAGCCCCAGGCCACCTGGCTGGACATCGCCACCACGGGCCGCGCCAAGGCCGCCATCCGCCGCGCCCTGCGCGAGGTCGACCGCGAGCGCTACATCAAGCTGGGCCGCGAACTGGCCCGGGCGGGTTTCGAGCATGTCGGCAAGAAAGCCACCGACAAGGTGCTGGAAACCGCCGCCAAGAAGCTGCGCATCGAGGACGGCAAGGAAGAGCTGCTGGCCCAGCTGGGCCGGGCCGAGCTGCGCGTGGCGCGGGTGGTCAACGTTCTCTACCCCGAGCTGATGGTGGTCGAGGACGGCGACGCGGTGAAGCGCGAGCGGGCGCTGATCGGCCTGGAAAAGGGCCAGAGCTTCAAGCGCGCCACCTGCTGCCGCCCGCTGCCGGGCGAGCGGATCGTCGGCATCACCTGGCGGGGCCGCCCGCTGCAGGTCCATGCCATCGATTGCGAGGCGCTTTCGGCCTACGAGGACCAGCCGGACCGCTGGGTCGACCTGCACTGGCAGACCGGTCGCCATGCGGCGATCTATGCGGTGACCCTCGACCTGGTGCTGTCCAACGATCCCGGCGTGCTTGGCCGGATCTGCACATTGATCGGAGAGCAGAAGGCCAATATCTCGGACCTCGAGTTCCTCGACCGGAAACCGGATTTCTACCGGTTGCTGGTAGACGTGGAGCTGCGCGACGCCGAGCATCTGCACAACGTCATCTCTGCCCTTGAGGCCGAGGCGGACGTGGCCTCGGTCGCGCGTCATCGCAAACCGGAAGAGACGCCCGCAGCGCCCTCTTCCACGCCAGAGGACGACCCCGTTGGTCTTTAAGCGTCGCGACAGACGGCCTTACTGGAGGATCATCTTCGAATTCTTCTGGCCTCGCGGCGGTTGGGCGCGGGCCTTTCACTACGTGAAGCATCGGCTGCGGCGCCTGCCGGACACGCCCGAGACCATCGCCCGGGGCATCTTCGCGGGGCTCTTCACCGTCTTCACGCCCTTCTACGGCATGCATTTCGTCGTCGCGGCGCTGGTGGCGACCCTGGTGCGGGGCAATATCCTCGCGGCATTGCTGGCGACCTTTGTCGGCAATCCGCTGACCTATGTCCCCATCGGGGTGATCTCGTTGCAGATCGGCTACTGGCTGCTGGGAATGCAGCAGGGGCGCGGGCCGGGCGTGCCCGGGGGGCCGGACCTGCCGCCGCCTTTCGGCGGGCCTGCGCATCACGACGGGATTGCCCATGGCTTCGGCGGCAAGTTCCTGGCGGCGGCGGACGACCTGAAAGACAATATCTGGGCGCTGTTCACCGATGTCGATGCCAACTGGCACGGGCTGACGGTCTTCTACCACGAGATCTTCTTTCCCTACATGATCGGCGGCGTGATTCCGGGCGTGGTTGCCGGCCTGGTCGGCTATTACGTCTCGGTGCCGCTGATCCGCGCCTACCAGGCCCGCCGCAAGGGGGCGCTGAAGGCCAAGCTGGCGGCGATCCGTGCCAAGTCGGCGGCCAAGACCTCGCAGGGGAAGGGCCCGGGCGGATCCTAGGCCCTGCATGCCCATCTGGGAAATTCGGCAAAGGGGGTGGTGGCGACAGCAGCCTTGCGGCATTGATGGGCGCGAGGTGAAGGAGTTGCGCCATGAGTGATCAGCCGAAACTGCGTCTGGGTGTGAATATCGACCATGTGGCCACGGTGCGGAATGCCCGCGGCGGTGCCTATCCGGATCCGCTGCGCGCGGCGAAACTGGCCGAAGAGGCCGGCGCCGACGGCATCACCGCACACCTGCGCGAAGACCGCCGCCATATCTCGGATGCCGATATCGAGGCTCTGGCCGAGGCGCTCTCGGTGCCGCTCAACTTCGAGATGGCGGCCACCGACGAGATGCAGGCCATCGCCCTGCGCCACAAGCCCCACGCCGTCTGCATCGTCCCCGAGAAGCGCGAGGAACGCACCACCGAGGGCGGCCTGGAAGTGGCCCGGGACGAGAACCGGCTGGCCCATTTCATCGCGCCGCTGCGCGAGGCGGGCTGCCGGGTGTCGATCTTCATCGCTGCCGACCGCGCCCAGATCGAGGCCGCGCACCGCATTGGCGCCGAGGTGATCGAGCTGCACACCGGCGCCTATTGCGATGCCCATGCCGAGGGCCACTTCGACGCCCGCGACGCCGAGCTGGAGCGCCTGCGCGAGATGGCCACCTTCGGTCATTCCCTCGGGCTTGAGGTCCACGCCGGCCACGGGCTGACCTACGACACCGTGCAGCCCGTCGCCGCCTTCCCCGAGCTGCGCGAGCTGAACATCGGCCACTTCCTGATCGGCGAGGCGATCTTCCGCGGCCTCACCCCGGCCATCGCCGAGATGCGCCGGCTGATGGACGCGGCCCGGACCTGAGCTGCCCCGGCTAGGTGCCCATGCCGGAGCTGGCCAGGGCCTCCTTCAGCCAGCTGCGGAAACGCCTTTGCGGCAGTGAAAGCGATCGGTCCCGCGCCGAGACCAGCCAGTAGGACAGCCCCGTCGGATGGTAGCGCGGGAAGGGGGCGACGACCTGGCCGCGCTCCAGCGCATCGTGGCACAGGGTCTCGAAGGCCAGCAGCACGCCCTCGCCCGCCATGGCCGAATCAAGCCCCAGCGAGGCCTCGTTGAACTCGGGCCCCTCGCCCAGGATCCTGTGCGACAGGCCCTCGGGGCCCAGCCAGACGTCCCAGGCGAACATCGCCCGCGCATCGCGGATGATCGGCACATGGGCCAGGTCGGCAGGGGACTTCAGCTTCGCCGCCCAGTCGGCCGAGCAGACGGGAATAACCCGCTGATCCAGCAGGTGCTCGACCGTCAGCCCCTGGTAGCCGCCCGGCCCGATGCGGATGGCGAAATCCACGTCTCCGGCATTGGGGTCGACCAGCTGCAACGCGCTGTCGAGGCGGACCTTGATCTCGGGGTGGGCGCGGGTGAACTCGGGCAGGCGCCAGATCAGCCAGCGCGCGGCAAAGATCGGTGCCACCGAGATCGTCAGGATATGCGCCCTGTAGCGCCGGGTCAGCTCGACGGCGGCGGTCAGGCGCGAGAACCCCTCGCGCAGATGCAGGAAGATCTCCTCGGTGCCCTCGGCGGGGCGCAGGCCCCCTGGGCGCCGGTCGAACAGCGGCCGACCAAGGGCGGACTCGGCCCGTGCCACCTGCTGGCTGACGGCGCCGGGGCTGACGCCCAGCTCTGCCCCGGCAGCGCGCAGAGAGCCGAGACGCGCCACGGCCTCGGCCGCACGCAGGGCGTTCAGGGGGGCGGTCTGCAGTGGATGCATTTCAGCGTTCCTAAACACCTTTTCAGGTCTTGTGCAGTTTTAAAGGGCGCAAGAGTGCATAGATTGCGGATATCTGAAACCCTAGAGAAGGAGAAAAATAATGAAAGACCTTTTCAGATCCATCCTCGGAGGCCGGGCCCCTGCCGCACGACGCGACGACCCCTTCGCCGATCCGCGGATAGCGGCCATGAGCCCGGCGGAACTCGCCGACCTTCCGCTGACACACCCGATGTCGTCCGCGACATCCGCGGCCCCGGCCGCCGGCCCTCGCGCCGCTCAGGTCGCCTGCGGCGCCTGACCCCTCCACGCACTTTCCAACAGGGCCGCGAGGCCCGGTGTTTCCCGCGCCCGCGTTTCACGCTAAGGCGGGGAGACCAGCGGAAAGGGGCGCGGAGATGATCATCGGAATCGGCACGGACCTGGCCAATATCGAGCGCATCCAGGGTGTCCTCGACCGCCACGGCGACCGCTTCCGCAATCGCGTCTTCACCGAGATCGAACAGGCCAAGGCCGCCCGCCGCAAGGACGAGGCCGGCACCTATGCCAAACGCTGGGCCGCGAAAGAGGCCTGCTCCAAGGCGCTCGGCACCGGGCTGGCCATGGGGATCTCGTGGAAGGACATGGCGGTGACCAACCTGCGCAGCGGCCAGCCCGTCATGCAGCTGACCGGCTGGGCCGCCGAA
>NZ_AFPM01000011.1 GCF_000220565.1 Oceanicola sp. S124
GGTTTCCTAGCTCGCAGAGCATCTCGTCGACGGCGACCGCATCACCGGGCTTCTTGAACCAGGTGGCGACGGTGGCTTCGGTAACGGATTCCCCAAGCGTGGGGACGCGGATCTCGGTGCTCATGGGACTTAGTTTCCTTCGATGGTCAGCGCTTCGTCGACAAGCGACTCCTGCTGGGCTTTATGCTGTTTGGCCAGGCCGGTTGCGGGCGACGCCGAGGCGACGCGGCCCACGTAACGCGGGCGTTGGTGGGTGGCACCGATGCGTTGCAGGCACCACTCGATATTGGGTTCGATGAAGGACCAGGCGCCCTGGTTCTTCGGTTCTTCCTGGCACCAGATCATCTCGGCGCCCTTGAAGCGTTCCAGCTCCTTGACCAGCGAGATCGCCGGGAAGGGATAGAACTGTTCGACCCGCAGCAGGTAGACGTCGTCAATGCCGCGGGCGTCACGCTCTTCCAGCAGGTCGTAGTAGACCTTGCCCGAGCACATGACGACGCGCTTGATCTTGTCGTCCGCCACCAGCTTGGTGTCCGAGTTGCCGCGTTCCGCATCGTCCCAGAGGACGCGGTGGAAGCTGGAACCGGTGGTGAAATCCTCGGCCTTGCTGATCGCCAGCTTGTGGCGCAGCAGCGACTTCGGCGTGACCAGGACCAGCGGCTTGCGGAAGCTGCGGTGCAGCTGGCGGCGCAGGATGTGGAAGTAGTTGGCCGGCGTGGTGCAGTTGGCGACGATCCAGTTGTCCTGGCCGCACATCTGCAGGAAGCGCTCGAGGCGCGCCGAGGAGTGCTCGGGGCCCTGGCCTTCGTAGCCATGCGGCAGCAGCATCACCAGGCCCGACATCCGCAGCCACTTGGATTCACCCGAGCTGATGAACTGGTCGAACATGATCTGCGCGCCGTTGGCGAAGTCGCCGAACTGGGCTTCCCACATCACCAGGGCGTTCGGTTCGGCCAGCGAGTAGCCGTATTCGAAGCCCAGCACCGCGTATTCCGACAGCATCGAGTCGATGACCTCGTAGCGGGCCTGACCGGGCTTGATGTTGTTGAGCGGATAGTAACGCTCTTCGGTCTCCTGGTTGATCAGCGCCGAGTGACGCTGCGAGAAGGTGCCGCGGGTGGAATCCTGGCCCGCCAGGCGCACCGGGTAGCCCTCGGCAAGCAGCGAGCCGAAGGCCAGCGCCTCGCCCGTCGCCCAGTCGAAGCCGTCGCCGCTGTCGAACATCTTCTGCTTGGCTTCCAGCAGGCGGGCAACGGTCTTGTGCATCGGGAAACCGTCCGGCGCGCTGGTCAGCGACTTGCCGACCTCGGCCATCAGCTCTTCGCTGATCGCGGTCTCGCCGCGCTGGTAGTCTTCCTTCTCGCGCTCGAGGCCCGACCACTTGCCGTCCAGCCAGTCGGCCTTGTTGGGCTTGTATTCCTTGCCGGCCTCGAACTCCTCGTTGAGGTGGGCCTGGAAGGCGGCCTTCATGTCCTCGATCTCTCCCTCCGGGATGAGACCGTCCTTGACCAGGCGATCCGTGTACAGGCTGAGGGTCGTCTTGTGACCCTTGATGTTCTTGTACATGATCGGGTTGGTGAACATCGGCTCGTCGCCTTCGTTGTGACCGAAGCGACGGTAGCAGAAGATGTCGATCACCACGTCCTTGTGGAACTTCTGGCGGAACTCGGTGGCCACCTTGGCGGCATGCACAACGGCCTCGGGGTCATCGCCGTTGACGTGGAAGATCGGCGCCTCGACCATCAGCGCGATATCCGTCGGATAGGGGCTGGAGCGGCTGAAGTGCGGCGCGGTGGTGAAGCCGATCTGGTTGTTGACGACGATGTGGATCGTGCCGCCGGTGCGGTGACCCACCAGGCCCGAGAGGCCGAAGCATTCGGCCACAACGCCCTGGCCCGCGAAGGCCGCGTCGCCGTGCAGCAGCACGGGGATGACGCTGGTGCGGTCGGCGTCATTGTTCTGGAACTGCTTGGCGCGGGCCTTGCCCAGCACCACCGGGTTCACGGCTTCCAGGTGCGAGGGGTTGGCGGTCAGCGACAGGTGCACGGTGTTGCCGTCGAACTCGCGGTCCGAAGAGGCGCCGAGGTGGTATTTCACGTCGCCCGAGCCATCCACGTCCTCGGGCTTGAAGCTGCCGCCCTGGAATTCGTTGAAGATTGCGCGGTAGGGCTTGCCCATCACGTTGGCCAGCACCGAGAGGCGGCCCCGGTGCGGCATCCCGATGACCACGTCGCGGGCGCCCAGGTTGCCGCCGCGCTTGATGATCTGCTCCATCGCCGGGATCAGCGCCTCGCCACCGTCAAGGCCGAAACGCTTGGTGCCCATGTACTTCACATGCAGGAACTTCTCGAAGCCCTCGGCCTCGACCAGCTTGTTCAGGATGGCGCGGCGGCCTTCACGGGTGAAGGTGATCTCCTTGCCGTAGCCCTCGATGCGCTCCTTCAGCCAGGCGCTTTCCTCGGGGTTGGAGATATGCATGTACTGCAGCGCGAAGGTACCGCAGTAGGTGCGTTTCACGATGTCGACGATCTGGCGCATCGAGGCGATCTGCAGCCCCAGCACGTTGTCGATGAAGATCGGGCGATCCATGTCGGCATCGTTGAAGCCGTAGGACTTCGGGTCCAGCTCGGGGTGGGCGACGGCGTCCTTCATGCCCAGCGGGTCCAGGTCCGCGGCCAGGTGGCCACGGATCCGGTAGGCGCGGATCAGCATGATGGCGCGGATGCTGTCCAGCACCGCCCGCTTGACCGCCTCGTCCGAGACCTCGACGCCCTTGGCGGCAGCCTGCTCCTTGATCTTCCTACCCGCGTCCTTGCCCTCGGCAGCGGCCGGCCACATGCCGTCTAGCGCCGCGGTCAGGTCGTCGTTGGGCTGCGGGGGCCAATCCTTGCGGGCCCAGGAGGGACCTTCGGCCTCGGCCTTGGCATCCTCGCCGGCGTCACCGAGATTGGCGAAGAACTCGGCCCAGGCGGCATCGACCGCCGAGGGGTCGTTGGCCCAGCGGGCGTAGAGCTGCTCGAGATAGGCGGCGTTGTGCCCCTGCATGAAGCTGGAAGCATGGAAGAGATCGTTCGGGCTCTGGTCGTTCATCTGGTCACCTGAGGGGCGGATACGGGGCAGGAGAGGGGGCGCGACTTGCGCCGGGCGGCTGGTCGGGGCCAGCGCCCGGGTGGCGCGGCAGAGGGAGGAGAGTAACCTTCGGGGATCATGCGGCGGTCCTCCCGGCGGGGGCGGGGCCCCAGGCATTCTCGCCCGGTTGCGAGGGTCGGGTCAGCCAGAAGATCACGATGAAGGGCGAGAAGGCGCAGACCGCAATTGCCAGGGCCAGCACGCCGCCGGCCAGGCCGTCGAACCGCGAGGCCATGCCCTCGGAGATCACGCCGTCGAAGCTGAGTCCGCCGATGAAGGCGGCATAGGACGCCGTGCCGATCACCGCGATGATCGGATAAAGCAGGTAGAGGCCGCTGCGCCCGCTGTCATGCATCCGCCGCCAGCCGGCCGAGAGCGTCGGCAGGATCAGCAGCAGCGAGAAGATCGCGGAGAGCGGGCCGTCCGAAGTGGCCTCGATTGAGCCGTGGCCGGTGCTGATCTCGGCGGTGCCGAACAGCAGGCCTTCGACGATGCCGATCAGGATCGAGCCGAGAATGCCGAAAAGGACGAAATACCAGTATTCCGGCCGCGAGGCCCGGCCGGAGAAGGTCACATACTTGCGGAAACAGGTGCGGACGGCGTCGGAGAAGCTCATTGGCATGGCTCCTCTGGCGGGCAGGGTTCCGGCTGTGCTTGCGCGCGTGACATGATCTCATTCCCCATGTGGGGGCCTCTGACGGGGTGGCAAGGGCCGCATCGCGGATTTTGCGATGCGGCCCACGCCGGTCACGTGGTGGCGGGGCCAGTGGCCCGGCGCCGGGGCCTCAGCCCTTGATGGCCTTCAGCACGGCCTCGCCGAGACCGGCGGGGCTGTCAGCGACAACGATACCGGCCGACTTCATGGCTTCGATCTTGTCTTCCGCGCCACCCTTGCCACCGGCAACGATGGCACCGGCGTGGCCCATGCGGCGGCCCGGAGGGGCGGTGCGGCCGGCGATGAAGCCAGCGGTCGGCTTCCAGCGGCCCTTCTTCTTCTCGTCAGCCAGGAACTGCGCGGCTTCCTCTTCGGCCGAGCCACCGATCTCGCCGATCATGATGATCGACTCGGTTTCCGGGTCCTTCAGGAACATTTCCAGCACTTCCAGGTGCTCGGTGCCCTTGATCGGGTCGCCGCCGATGCCGACTGCGGAGGACTGGCCGAGGCCCGCGTCCGAGGTCTGCTTCACGGCTTCGTAGGTCAGGGTGCCCGAACGGGACACGACGCCGACCGAGCCACGCTTGTGGATGTGGCCGGGCATGATGCCGATCTTGCAGGCGCCGGGGGTGATCACGCCGGGGCAGTTCGGGCCGATCAGGCGGGACTTGCTGTTCTTCAGCGCGGCCTTCACCTTCATCATGTCCAGAACCGGGATGCCTTCGGTGATGCAGACGATCAGCGGGATCTCTGCGTCGATGGCTTCCAGGATCGAGTCGGCCGCGAACGGCGGCGGAACGTAGATCACCGAGGCATTGGCGCCGGTGCGCTCGACCGCTTCGGCCACGCCGTCGAAGACGGGCAGGCCCAGGTGCTCGGTGCCGCCCTTGCCGGGGGTCACGCCGCCGACCATCTTGGTGCCGTAGGCAATCGCCTGTTCAGAGTGGAAGGTGCCCTGCGAGCCGGTGAAGCCCTGGCAGATGACCTTGGTGTTTTCGTCAACGAGAACTGCCATCTGATTAGCCTTTCACTGCTTTAACGATTTTCTCGGCACCGTCGGACAGGTTGTCTGCCGCGATGACGTTCAGGCCGGAGGTCGCGATGATCTCCTTGCCCTTCTCGACGTTGGTGCCTTCCAGGCGCACGACCAGCGGAACCTGCAGGCCGACTTCCTTCACCGCGGCGATGACGCCCTCGGCGATGATGTCGCAGCGCATGATACCGCCGAAGATGTTCACCAGGATGCCCTTCACGTTGGGATCGGAGGTGATGATCTTGAAGGCCTCGGTGACTTTCTCCTTGGTGGCGCCGCCACCGACGTCGAGGAAGTTCGCGGGCTCTGCGCCGTAGAGCTTGATGATGTCCATGGTTGCCATGGCCAGGCCTGCGCCGTTCACCATGCAGCCGATCTCACCGTCCAGCGCGATGTAGTTCAGGTCGTACTTGGAGGCCGCCAGTTCCTTGGGGTCTTCCTCGGTCTCGTCGCGCAGGGCGGCGATGTCGGCGTGGCGGTAGACCGCGTTGCCGTCGAAGCCGACCTTGGCGTCCAGCACCTTCAGGTTGCCGTCGGGCATGACGATCAGCGGGTTGATTTCCAGCTGTTCCATGTCCTTCTCGGTAAAGGCACGATACAGATCGCCGATCAGCTTGACGCACTGCTTCATCGCGGCGCCCTTCAGCCCGAGGGCGAAGGCGACCTTGCGGCCGTGGAACGGCGCGTAGCCGGTGGCCGGATCGATGGAGAAGGAGAGGATCTTCTCGGGGGTGGCGGCGGCCACTTCCTCGATGTCCATGCCGCCTTCGGTCGAGCAGACGACCGAGATCGACGAGGTCTGACGGTCGACCAGCAGAGCCAGGTAAAGCTCGCGCTCGATGTCGGAACCGGCTTCGATGTAGATCCGGTTGACCTGCTTGCCGGCGGGGCCGGTCTGGTGGGTCACCAGGGTCTTGCCAAGCATCTTCTTGGCTTCCTGTTCGGCTTCCTCGACGGATTTCGCCAGGCGGACACCGCCTTTTTCACCGGCGCTTTCCTCGACGAACTTACCCTTGCCGCGGCCGCCCGCGTGGATCTGAGCCTTGACCACCCAGAGCGGGCCGTCCAGCTCACCGGCGGCGGTCTTGGCCTCGTCGGCCTTCAGGACCGCGCGGCCGTCGGAGACCGGCGCGCCATATTCGCGAAGGATAGCCTTCGCCTGATATTCATGGATGTTCATGAATTCCAACCCTCGTTTGCTACGATTGCCATCGGTAGTGGCACAGTCTTACCTGCCGATGAACCTGTTTTTGCAGGCTCCGGACAAATTCCGCCGATTTTCTGAACTTTGTGATCACGCGTTTAATTCGTGTGATCACAAAGCTGTCCCACTGTCGTTCCGGGCACTGACCACGCGGTCTTTTCGCCAATTCCAAGATTCGGAACGGCACCGACTTGATCCAGTTTAGGCAGAATTCTGCTGGATGCGAAGCCGGGCGGCAGAACGGGGTCCTCCAGTCTGCCCCGGAGCGTCGATGCTCGTCGTCAGCCTGTCGCCATTCATCTTCGTTTTGCCTCTTTGGTCGGCCCGCTGCAGGCCCTGCTGCAGCAACGCCGCCGTGCCGGCGAGATCCGGCCCTGCAGTCCGAAGCGCCATCGGCGTTTCCCGGACCGGGACGGACGCGTGCCCGAAGTGCCGCGGGGGGCGCATCTGCCGCGCCGAGTAAGGCCTGGAGGCGGCGACCAAGGTTCTCTTCGCGGCGGAGGAGCTGCGCGGACAGGGGCTGATCCACTGCGACGATGACCGGCGCTGTCGCCCGGAGGGGAACGCGCGATTGCTGCGGGGTTGGCGCAATCGGCCGCAGGCGACGATCAGCGCGGGGGGCGATGCTCAGTTCTTCGAGATGCCGATGCCGGACACCCTTCCGCAACCGCGCTTCGGCGAACGCCGCGATGCGCGCGACCGCGAGCACGAGCGCCACCTGTCTGTTCGAGACCTGCGGCATCTGGACGTGAAAAGGGCCGCCCCGAGGGGCGGCCCTTCCGATGCAGATGCTGTCCCGGCTTATGCCAGCGAGCTGTCGATGCCCTTGCAGGCTTCCACGAGGCCCTTCACGGCGGCCACGGACTTGTCGAACATCTCTTGCTCTTCCTTGTTGAGCTTGATGTCGATGATCTTCTCGACGCCACCGGCACCGATCACGGTCGGCACGCCGACGTACATGCCCTTCACGCCGATCTCGCCGTCGCAATAGGCGGCGCAGGGCAGGACGCGCTTCTGGTCCTTGAGGTAGGCTTCCGCCATCTCGATGGCCGAGGTTGCGGGCGCATAGAAGGCCGAGCCGGTCTTCAGCAGGCCGACGATCTCGGCGCCGCCGTCACGGGTGCGCTGCACGATGGCGTCCAGCTTCTCCTGGGTGGTCCAGCCCATTTCGACCAGGTCGGGCAGCGGGATGCCGCCAACGGTCGAGTAACGGACGGAGGGCACCATGGTGTCGCCGTGGCCGCCCAGCACGAAGGCGGTGACGTCCTTCATCGAGACGTCGAATTCGACCGACAGGAAGTGACGGAAGCGGGCCGAGTCCAGCACGCCGGCCATGCCGCAGACCTTGTGTGCGGGCAGGCCCGAGAACTGCTGCAGTGCCCAGACCATCGCGTCGAGCGGGTTGGTGATGCAGATGACGAAGGCGTCGGGGGCATTGTCGCGGATGCCTTCGCCGACCGACTTCATGACCTTCAGGTTGATGCCCAGCAGGTCGTCGCGGCTCATGCCCGGCTTGCGGGGCACACCGGCGGTGACGATGCAGACATCCGCGCCGGCGATATCGGCGTAGGATTGGGTGCCCTTCAGCTTGGCGTCGAAGCCTTCCGAGGGGCCGGATTCGGCAATGTCGAGCGCCTTGCCCTCGGGGGTGCCTTCGGCAATGTCGAAGAGGACGACGTCGCCGAGCTCTTTGAGGGCTGCGAGATGGGCGAGCGTGCCGCCGATCTGGCCCGCGCCGATCAGGGCAATCTTGGGTCTGGCCATTGGATCTGTCTCCGGTCCGGTTGAAACGTCGAGGATGGGGGTAGGCCCTTTGGATGACGGACGCAAGGGTCGAGCGGCTGAGGGATGCCGAAGGGGCGGTGAGGGAATGATGAGAATGTTTTTAAAATCAATTCAGTAGGATACGCAGGTCCTCGCCGGCCGGGGGCGCTGGTCACTTGCGGGGCATGGGCCGCGGAAGCAGGATCTGCTGCCCTGATGGGCATGTTAGCGCCCACAGTGACCCATGGTGTGCGATTCTTTCCACAAGTCGCGTCGAGGCCGCGACGTGACTTCAAGCGGGGCATGGGGAAAAGGTTAATGGTCTGGGGGAAAGCTGCGAAGGCGCGGGGACGGTTGGGGCTGCCGGCAGGCCGACGCGGCGGCGCGTCACCTCGCACCAGTCCGGGCGCGGTGCAGCGGTGCAGCGGTGCCCGGTGGTCCAGCGATCGGCGGCAACACCCTGGTCTGCCCCGACCCCTTCCGGCAAGGGAACCGACGCGTGCGCCCTGGGCTTCCGCGTGGGGGCCTCGCCACCCTGCGATGACCCCGGGCTCCTCCTGCGTGGCTGCCGTCGCAGACCGCCCGGGCAGCCGCCGAAGCGTCGGCCCGGGGGTCAGGCGTCCTGGTCGTCGACCGGCAGCGCCTCGCGCAGCGTCTCGAAGGCCTTGCCGCTGGCGATCAGGCAGGTGATGCCCTGGGGCGTGGTCATGGTGATGGTCCAGGTGCCGCTGTCGTCCGAGGCGAAGACCTCGACCATGGCGTTGTTGGAGCCGAGACCGATGGACTTGCGCGTCTCGCCGTAGCCTTCGGCGAGGCGTTCGACCACCACGTCGCGAGGCGCGCAGCTGCTTTGCGGGGGCTGTTGCGCCGCGGCCGGAGGGGTGCCGAGGGCGAGCGCCAGAAGGCTGCCGCAAAGGGCAAGGCGGGCGGGGGAGGAGGCCGGGTGGATCATCCTGTTGCCTTTCAATGGGGATCCGAAGCCCAGAGGGCCGGACCGTTGCGATCCGGGCGGAACCCGCCCGGGGGCCGACAATCCCCGATGCCTGCGCGCACCTGTGCCGGTCCGGCGCCTGTCCAGCATGGCGGACAACATCCTGACTTTCGGTTAACGGCCCGCGACGGAGAAAGATGTACGGGCAACCGGGGCGGGCGATGCGGTGCAAACCTGACGGATCGCCCTGAAATGCCTTGAACTTCTGCGGGGGAAGATGCGACCTCTGGGCAAATCTGTCCGCCCGGAGGCAACGCCATGGACCCGACCCTGCGGCCCTATCGCTCTCTTCTCTATATTCCCGGCTCGAAGGAGCGGGCGCTGGACAAGGCGCGCAGCCTGCCGGTGGACGCGATCCTCTTCGACCTCGAGGATGCGGTGATGCCCGATGCCAAGCACGACGCCCGCCGGACCCTCTGCGCGGCGCTGGAGCAGGGCGGCTACGGCGCGCGCGCCAGGATCGTGCGGATCAACGGGCTGGACACCGGGTGGGGCGCCGACGACGTGGCGGCCCTGAGGGATGCCGATATCGACGCGCTGCTGTTGCCCAAGGTCGCCACGGTGGCCGATATCGACCGGCTGGCCGCCCTCTGCGACTGTCCGATCTGGACGATGATGGAGACCCCACTCTCGATCTTCAACGCGCAGCAGATCGCGGCCCATCCCCGCGTTCAGGGGCTGGTCGCCGGCACCAACGACCTGGCGAAAGAGCTGGGAAGCCGTGACCGCCCCGACCGGCTGCCGCTGCAGATGGCGTTGCAGACCATGCTGCTGGCCGCCCGTGCCCATGGGGTGATCGCCGCCGATGGCGTTTACAACCAGTTCACCGATGCGGCGGGGCTCGAGGCGGAATGCGCCCAGGGCCGCGACCTTGGCTTTGACGGCAAGACGCTGATCCACCCGGCGCAGATCGAGATCGCCAACCGCGTCTTCGCCCCCTCCGAAGCCGAGATCTCGCTGGCGCGCCGCCAGATCGCCGCCTTCGACGAGGTGCTGGCGCGCAGGCAGGGCGTCGCGGTGGTCGATGGCAAGATCGTCGAGAACCTGCATGTCGAGACGGCGAAAAAGACCCTCGCCCGGGCCGAGGCCATTGCGCCGCCGGGCTGACAGGATCAGTGTGGCCGCAGATCACCTAAGCAAGGGCACCTCTCATGGCACTGATATTGCTCGGGCTCGTCCTCTGGACCTGGCCCCACCTGATGAAGGAATACACTCCGGGCCTGCGTGCGGGACTGGCCGAGGGCAGCGCCAAGGGGCTCGTCGCCGTCTCGGCCTTCCTTGCCGTCGCACTGATGGTGCTGGGCTACCGTTCGGCCGAGACGATCTTCGTCTATGCGCCGCCCGCCTGGGGCCAGCATCTGAACAACCTGCTGATGCTCTTTGCCGTGGCGCTCTTCGGTGGCGCCCATTCCAAGGGGCATCTGAAGCACTACGTCCGCCACCCGATGTTCGCCGGCACGATCGTCTGGGGCGTTGCGCACCTGCTGGTGCGCGGCGATGCCGCCTCGATCCTGCTCTGGGGCGGCATGATCCTCTGGGCCGTGGCCGGCTGGATCGTCACCAACCGCCGCCATCCCGGCTATGTCGCCCCGATCGGCGGCACGCTGAAGGGCGATGTCATCCTCGCGGTGATCACCGTGGTGGTCTATGTGGTCATCGTGCTGATCCATTCGCTGGTCGGCCCCAATCCGCTTCCGATGTGAGGATCCGATGAAACTCTACCGCTTTCTCTCCGAGGACGACACCTCGGCCTTCTGCCACAAGGTGACCCGGGCGCTGAACGCCGGCTGGACGCTGCATGGCGACCCGACCTATGCCTTCGACGCCGCCAACGGCACGATGCGCTGCGGCCAGGCCGTGGTGAAGGAGGTCGAGGGCACCTACAGCCCCGAGATCAAGCTGGGCGAATACTGAAGACCCTGTTGCACAAGGCGGCGCCGGGGGCTTTCCCGGTCCGCCGACAGGCGCGGAAAAGGTGCCGCCCCGGGGCTGGTACAGGGGGCGGATGACGGGCCCCCGAGGCGCGAACATCCGGCAATGTCGAGGCGCGCAGGGGCGCTCTTCCGGTAGCGGTATCAGCATCGTGATGCGCGGCGGGAGCGGCAGAATCAGAATGAAAAACCAAGCAAATCAGTCGGAATTTGATGTGGCGCAAATCGTGATCACACGATGAAAATCTGTGATCACAATCGCGAAAAGATATCGTTGTTTCTGTCAATTTATCCGCGCAGCGCCCTTCCGGAAGGATGACAAGGCCGGGTGATCTGGTAGAAGCTGGGCCAAGGGAAATCCGGAAAGGACATGCCGATGGCCGATGTGAACCGGGGCAACCGCCCACTCTCTCCATTCATGCTTGGGAAAGACTACCGTCTGCAAATGACGTCGCTGTCTTCCATCATGGTCCGGATCACCGGGATCGCGTCCCTGGGTACCGCCTTCCTGCTGATCTGCTGGCTGCTCGCGGCCGCCGCCTCGGCAGAGGCCTTCGCCGTGGTCGACGGCCTGCTCACCAGCTTCGTCGGCGACGTGCTGATGACCCTGGCCGCCTGGGCCATCTGGTATCACATGCTGGGCCGCCTGCGGCACCTGGTCTGGGACCTCGGCTATTTCATCGAGGTCGGCATCTCGGAGAAGATGGGCTGGGGCATGTTCATCGGCGCCACCGTCCTGACCCTCATCACCATCATCGCGGTATAAGGAGACCCACATGCGCTTTCTGACCGACCGCAAACGTGCCACGGGTCTGGGTTCGGGCCGCACCGGCACCCACGAACACTGGAAGATGATGATCACCTCCGCCGCCCTGGTGGTGCTGGTGCCGCTCTTCGTCTTCACCTTCGGCGCCGGGCTCGGCGGCACCCATGAAGAGGTGCTGGCCTATTTCGCGCGTCCCTGCCCGGCGATCATCACCGCCCTGACCGCCGTTGTCGGCGTGCTGCACTTCAAGGCCGAGGCCGTCGACGCCGTCGTCGACTACGTCCACGGCGTGAAGGGCAAGTTGCTGATCGTCGCCGTCGAGGCCCTGGCCTGGGTGCTGATCGCAGCCGCGCTGCTCGCCCTCGTCAAGCTGGCCCTGTAATTCGCGCGTAAGGAAGAACAAGATGACTGCAGCTTACGAATACGAGACTCATGACTACGACGTCGTGGTCGTCGGCGCCGGCGGCGCCGGCCTGCGCGCGACCCTCGGCATGGCCGAACAGAACCTGCGCACCGCCTGCGTGACCAAGGTCTTCCCGACCCGCTCGCACACCGTTGCGGCGCAGGGCGGCATCGCCGCCTCGCTGTCGAACATGGGCCCGGACAACTGGCAGTGGCACATGTACGACACCGTCAAGGGCTCGGACTGGCTGGGTGACACCGACGCGATGGAATACCTGGCGCGCTCGGCCCCCAAGGCCGTCTACGAGCTGGAACACTACGGCGTGCCCTTCTCGCGCACCGAAGAGGGCAAGATCTACCAGCGTCCCTTCGGCGGCCACACCACCGAATTCGGCGAAGGCCCCGCCGTGCAGCGGACCTGTGCCGCTGCCGACCGGACCGGCCACGCCATCCTGCACACGCTTTACGGCCAGTCGCTGAAGAACAACGCGGAATTCTACATCGAGTATTTCGCCATCGACCTCATCATGAGCGACGACGGCGTTTGCACCGGTGTCGTCTGCTGGAAGCTCGATGACGGCACGATGCATGTCTTCAACGCCAAGATGGTCGTGCTCGCCACCGGCGGCTACGGCCGGGCCTACTTCTCGGCCACCTCGGCGCATACCTGCACCGGCGACGGCGGCGGCATGGTGGCCCGTGCGGGCCTCGCGCTGCAGGACATGGAATTCGTCCAGTTCCACCCGACCGGCATCTACGGCTCGGGCTGCCTGATCACCGAGGGCGCGCGCGGCGAAGGCGGTTACCTGACCAACTCCGAAGGCGAACGCTTCATGGAGCGCTATGCGCCCCAGTACAAGGACCTCGCCCCCCGCGACTACGTCTCGCGCTCCATGACCATGGAGATCCGCGAAGGCCGCGGCGTGGGTGAGCACGGTGACCACATCCACCTGAACCTGTCCCACCTGCCGAAAGAGGCCCTGGCCGAGCGTCTGCCGGGCATCTCGGAAAGCGCGAAGATCTTCGCCGGTGTGGACGTGACCAAGGAACCGATCCCGGTTCTGCCGACGGTCCACTACAACATGGGCGGCATCCCCACCAACTACCACGGTGAGGTACTAAACCCGACCGCCGAGAGCCCGAACGCCGTCGTGCCCGGCCTGATGGCCGTCGGCGAGGCCGGCTGTGCCTCGGTGCATGGTGCCAACCGCCTCGGGTCGAACTCGCTGATCGACCTCGTGGTCTTCGGCCGCGCCGCCGCCATTCGCGCCGGCGAGGTCGTCGACCGCAACGCCGCCATTCCCGCGACCAACAAGGCCGCCGTGGAAAAGGCCTTCGACCGCTTTGACTACTTCCGCAATGCCAAGGGCAGCATCCCGACCGCCGAGCTGCGCCTGGAAATGCAGCGCACCATGCAGTCCGACGCCGCGGTCTTCCGCGCCTCGGAGACGCTCAAGGAAGGCGTCGAGAAGATGACCGAGATCGCGGCCAAGCTGCCCGACGTCTCGGTCACCGACCGCTCGCTGGTCTGGAACTCGGACCTGATGGAGACGCTGGAACTGGCCAACCTGATGCCGAACGCCATGGCCACCATCGTCGGCGCCGAGGCGCGCCACGAAAGCCGCGGCGCCCATGCGCATGAGGACTACGCCGAACGCGACGACGAGAACTGGCGTGTGCACACGATCAGCCGCGTCGACGGCAACAAGGTCGAGCTTTCCTACCGTCCGATCGTCGTCGATCCGCTGACGACCGAGGCAGAGGGCGGCATCTCGCTCAAGAAAATCGCGCCCAAGGCGCGGACGTTCTAAGGAGGACGCCAGATGGTACAGCTCACGCTCCCCAAGAACTCCCGTATGACCACGGGCAAGACCTGGCCGAAGCCCGAGGGCGCGACCAATGTCCGCAAGTTCAAGATCTACCGTTGGTCGCCCGAAGAAGGCGGCAATCCCCGTGTCGACACCTACTTCCTCGACATGGACAAGTGCGGCCCGATGGTCCTGGACGCGCTGATCAAGATCAAGAACGAGATCGACCCCACGCTGACCTTCCGCCGCTCCTGCCGCGAAGGCATCTGTGGCTCCTGCGCGATGAACATCGACGGGCATAACACCCTGGCCTGTATCTTCGGCCTGGACGAGGTGAAGGGCGATGTCACGATCTACCCGCTGCCGCACATGCCGGTGGTGAAGGACCTGATCCCCGACCTGACGCATTTCTACGCCCAGCATGCCTCGATCATGCCCTGGCTGGAAACCAAGACCAACCGTCCGGCGAAAGAGTGGAAGCAGTCCATCGAGGACCGCAAGAAGCTGGATGGTCTTTATGAGTGCGTCATGTGCGCCTCCTGCTCGACCAGCTGCCCCAGCTACTGGTGGAACGGCGACCGCTACCTTGGACCGGCCGCACTGCTGCACGCCTACCGCTGGATCATCGACAGCCGCGACGAGGCCACGGGCGAACGTCTGGACCAGCTGGAAGACCCCTTCAAGCTGTACCGCTGCCACACCATCATGAACTGCGCCAAGACCTGCCCCAAGGGTCTGAACCCGGCCAAGGCCATCGCGCATATCAAGGAAATGATGGTCGAACGCGCCGTGTAAGCGCAGCCGACAGTCCGATTGCAAAGCCCCGGGTCGCAAGGCCCGGGGCTTTCGCTTTGCCGGCCACGGCTTGTTAACCCCGCTCTGCCAGTCTGCCGGAGACCGAACCCTGCGGGACCGACCCATGACCTGGTGGCAGAAGCCCCTGATCCTTTTCATCTGTCTGTGCCTTCCCGGCGGGGCGCTGGCCTATTCGATGTTGCAGGGGGGCTCTCCGCTGCAGGGGGGCAGCCCGATGCAGGCCCGGCCCGCCGTGCTGGCAGGGCAGGGGGGCAGCGCGCCGGAAGCGGCCGGCACGGCCGGGCCCAGCCTGTTCCGGGGCCGCCAGGGCGGATCGCTCTTCGAACCTGTCGCGCCCAGGGCGCGCGTGGCCCCGGCGCGGCCCGTGCCCCGTGGCGGCAGCCAGGTGGAACGCCTGCGCGCGCTGATCGCTTCAGTCGAGGCGGATCCGGCGAAGGGCTATGACTCGGTCCAGTTCCAGGCTCGGATCCCGCCC
Source organism: Oceanicola sp. S124 (assembly GCF_000220565.1). Lineage (GTDB taxonomy): Bacteria > Pseudomonadota > Alphaproteobacteria > Rhodobacterales > Rhodobacteraceae > Pseudooceanicola. The sequence goes on from NZ_AFPM01000011.1 coordinate 14,975, forward strand.
CCGAAACCGCCGACCCTGATGACGCTGGACGAAATCTTCGCCTGGATCCGTGCCACCCCGGGTCAGCAACATGCCATCGGGCGCTACCAGATCGTACCGGCCACGCTGCGCGGGCTGATCGACCGGTTGGGGATCTCGGGGGCCACCCGCTTCACGCCGGCCCTTCAGGACGCCCTGGCCGACCAGCTGCTCGAAGACGCGGGCTTCGGCGCTTTCCTTGAAGGGCAGTTGCCCCGCGCCAGCTTCATGAACAACCTCGCCCGGATCTGGGCGGCCCTGCCCAATGCCGCGGGGCAGTCGCACTACCACGGCATTGCCGGCAACCGGGCCGCCTTCAGCTGGGCCAGGTTCGACGGGCAGATGCGGGCGATCTTTCCGGGTTAGGAAAGCTGCGCCGCAGCGTCACCTTTGCACTCGCAGCATAGCGAGGCTTCCGACATGCGCCACCTCCTGCGCCGCACCCTGTGCCATAAGGCGACCGGGGAGAGACGACGTGACAGACGACGAGGCAAGACGATGACCACCAAGACCCCCAGCACCGAAGAGCTGCGCCGCGCCCAGGCTGCGCTGGATGCGCTCAACGCCGCTTATGAATACTTCACCCCGCTGCCGCGCGTGGTCTCCCAGACCCGCGACACGCGCGAGGACTACGTTCCCTACACCGTCGCCGCCTGAGGGCATTTCGCGGTGATGTGACAGCGCGCGGCCTCTCCCTCGGGGCCGCGCGCTTGTCTTTTCCGGCACGGCCTGCGACCGCGGCACCACCGCCGAAGCCTTGCCTTCCGCCCTGCCGCGGTCCAGACCCAGCCCATGATCCTTCTCATTCCCATCGGTATCGCGATCTTCCTGGTCTACATGTGGATCTGGGGCCCTTCGCCGGTGAAGGGCTGCCGCTGGCGCATGGACCGCAGCCGCGATCAGAAGGGCCAGAGCTTCTTTCATTGCCCCCTCTGCGGTGCGGAGACCCTGACCGTGGACGGAAAGCCACCCCGCCATTGCGGCGCGCGCAAGACCCCGAGCATGGCCCCGGATTCCGAAAAATAGAGCCACACCAGAACCTTGAAAATTTGCTCAAATTTCAAGGGGATTCAGGGCGAGATCGCGGTCGGAAAAAATCTGCTCACGGTGAAAAAATCCCTCTTGAACGAATCTTCTTTTCGCCCGATATGCCCGCTCAAGACGCCAACGCACGCGCCTCTGGCGAAAGGGCAGCCTCTGGGTCGGACGGTCTAAGGACCGCGAGCCTAGGCGAAACCTCTACGGTTATGTAGCGACGGTAACGTCTCCCTTGGAACTGAGCGGTCATATATGGCCGGGTCTATTGGAGATGACCATGAACGCATTCGTTGCCGATTTCTCGGCCCGCGCCTCCGTGCGCACTCAAAACCGCGTTGAAGCCTTCATCCGGCAGAACGATTTCGAGCGCCCGACGCTGGTGCTGGACATTGCACGCGTGGAATCCCAGTACAACGCCCTGTCCGCAGGCCTGGGCCACGCCCATATCCACTACGCCGTGAAAGCCAACCCCCAGCGTGAGATCATCGAGCGCCTGGTGAACCTCGGCTCCGGCTTCGACGCCGCGTCCCGCGCCGAGATCGAGCTCTGCCTGTCCCAGGGCGCCGAGCCTTCGCATATCTCCTTCGGCAACACCGTGAAGAAGCCGCGCGACATCGCCTTCGCCTGGCATGCAGGTGTCACCCTCTTCGCGGCCGATGCGCCGGAAGAGCTGGAAAAGATTGCGGAAAACGCACCCAGCGCACAGGTATACGTTCGTCTGATCGTCGATGCCTCCGAAGCGGACTGGCCGCTGTCGCGCAAGTTCGGCATCGCCCGTGAAGGCGCGATCGGCCTGATGGACCGCGCCGTTGAGCTGGGCCTGACCCCGGTCGGCATCTCCTTCCACGTGGGGTCCCAGACCCGCCGCGCCGAGATGTGGACCGCCACGCTCGACCAGGTGGCCGCCGTCTGGCATGCCGCCCGCGAGTCCGGTCACGACCTGACCCTGCTCAACATCGGCGGTGGCTTCCCGGCCTTCTACGGTGAAGAGATCCAGGGCCCGACCGCCTATGCCGCCCGCGTGATGGAGCTGATCTCCGAACGCTTCGGCGACGTGCCCCACGTGATGGCAGAGCCGGGCCGCGGCCTGGTTGCCGAGGCCGGTGCCATCGCTGCCGAAGTGCTGCTGGTGTCGCGCAAGTCGGAAAACGACCTGCACCGCTGGGTCTACCTGGATATCGGCAAGTTCTCGGGCCTGGCCGAAACCATGGACGAGGCGATCCGCTACCAGTTCCTGACCGAGCGCGACCACGAGGACCATGGCCCCTGCATCCTGGCCGGCCCGTCCTGCGACAGCGCCGACGTGCTCTACGAGAAGCGCCCGGTCGATCTGCCGCTCGGCCTGCGCTCGGGCGACAAGTTCATCATCCGCAACTGCGGGGCCTATACCTCGACCTACGCGTCGATCGGCTTCAACGGCTTCCCGCCGCTGGACATCGTGGTCCTGCAGGACTGATCCCGGTACGCATCCGGAATTTGGGGGCGCTCTTCGGGGCGCCCCTTTTTCTTTTGGGCAGCGGGGCAGGGGGGCTCTGCCCCCGTCTCCTTCGGAGACTCCCCCGGAGTACTTTCAGCCTGGTGATGATGCGAGACGGCGCAGGAAAGGCGGCCAAATTCTGGTCCGGGAGCGTGCACGCTCTCCATGGCGAACGTCCGCCGCCTTTCCGGGCCCTGCCCCGCATCATCACCAGGCTGAAAATACTTCCGCCGGAGGCCTCGCCCGGCACGGGCGAAAACCCCGCGCTGCCCTTGCCAAACCGCGCAGGGCCGGGTTCTTTGCCCCAAAAGGAGATCCTCATGATGATACCCCCCGACGCCGAGGCCCGCCGCGCCGTGAAGCCGGTGATCTGCTATCCGAACGAGACTCTCCCCCGGCCCGACATGGCGCGTTATGCTGCGGCGCTGGACGGGGCGGAGGTCACGGCAAGGGTCGTCGCACCGCCGCGCGAGGCGGGGGTCTTCGAGGTGCCGGCGGGGCAGTTCTTCCGCATCCGCTCGGTTCAGGGGCCGCAGGTCGGCGACCTCAACCTCTGGAACGCGCGGGATATTTCCGAACGCTTCTACTCCGGCAAAACCCGGGCCCTGCATGGGACGCATGTGAGCACGGGCGAGCGGCTTTGGTCCTCCTTCCCGAACCTGCGGCCCATGGCGACCATCGTCGAGGATACGCTCGGCTGGTACGGGATCGATGAATACGGTGGTTCGGTGCATGACGTGATCGGGACGCGCTGCGACCCCTACACCGGCAATCTCCTCTCCGGCAGCCAGTATCACCATTGCTGCCACTCCAACCTGACCCGGGCCCTGGCGCGGCACTTGGGGATCAGCGCCGCGGAGGCCGAGCCGCATGTCCATGACGTGCTGAATGTCTTCATGTGCACCGGCTTCACCCGCGACACCGGCCAGTACTTCATGAAGGCCAGCCCCGTGCGCCCCGGCGATCACCTGACCTTCTTCGCCGAGATCAACCTGCTGGGGGCGCTTTCGGCCTGTCCGGGGGGCGATTGTTCCGCCGAGCACAGCTCTGACGAAGCCGCCTGCTATCCGCTCGAGATCGAGATCCTTGCGCCGCGACCTGGCGCGCTAGAGGGGTGGCAGAGCCCGCGGCGGTCGGGATACGACCGAAGCCACGGGCTCTGATCCCTCAGCAGTAGCGTTCCACGGCGACCGTCTGATGGTCGCCGTAGCGATCCCCCCAGGCCCAGCCGACGGGCAGGATCGCGTCGATTTCGGCCAGGGTTGCCGCGTCCATCTCGATCTTCAGCGCATCCAGCCATTCGCCGAGGTGGGCGGCGGTGCGGGTGCCGGGGATCGGGATCACATGGTCGCCCTGTGCCATGACCCAGGCCAGCGCCGCCCCGGCGACCGAGACACCCCGGCCCCGGGCCCACTGGCGGAACGCCTCGACCTTGCCGAGGTTGTGGCTGTAGTTCGGCTCGACGAAGCGCGGGTTGTTCAGGCGGAAGTCGCCGGGCCGCATGTCTTCGCGACGCACCGAGGTTTCCCCGAACATGCCGCGCGCCACGGGCGAGAAGGCGACGAAGCTGACGCCCAGCTCGGCGCAGCTGCGGATCAGCCCCAGCTCGGGCAGGCGGGTCCAGAGCGAGTATTCGTTCTGCACCGCCGTCACGGGCCGCACCGCATGGGCGCGGCTCAGCGTATAGGGCGCGATCTCGGACAGGCCGTAGCCCTTGATCAGCCCCTCGTCGATCAGGCGGCCCATGGTCTCTGCCACCTCCTCGATCGGGGTCTCGGGGTTGTGACGGTGGGCGTAGAACAGCTCGACAGAGCTGAGGCCCAGCTTCTCCAGAGAGCCTTCCAGCTCGGCCCGCAGGTAGTCGTAGCTGTTGTCGATCCGCCGCGGCGGGCCGGGAATGATCGAGGCCTTGGTGGCGATGGTGATGCCTTCGGGTTTCTTCGCGGCAAGGTAGGTGCCCAGCACGGTTTCCGACACGCCCATGCCGTAGATATTGGCGGTGTCCCAGAAGGTGATCCCGGCCTCGATGGCGGCGTCGAGACAGGCGTGGCTGGTCTCTTCATCGGTGGGGCCGAACATGCCGCCGAAGGACATGGCGCCGAAGGCCAGCTGCGGCACCATGATGCCGGTGCGGCCCAGTTCCACTTTCCTGAAGCTCATGCGAAGGCGGCCTCCAGCGCGATTTCCACCATGTCGCCGAAGCTCTTTTCGCGGTCCTGCGAGGGCAGGGCCTCGCCGGTCTGCAGGTGGTCCGAGACGGTCAGGATCGCCAGCGCGCGGCAGCCGTAGCGATGCGCGAGGTTGTAAAGCTCGGCGGCCTCCATCTCGACGCCGAGGATGCCGTGGCGGGTCATCTGCTCGTTCAGGTCTGGGCGTTCGTCGTAGAAGACATCGGCCGAATAGATCCCGCCCGCATGCACCGGCGTGCCCTTGGCGGTGGCCGCCGCATGGGCGGCCGCAAGCAACCCGTAGTCGGCGCAGGGGGCGAAGTTCAGCTCCTTGAAGATGCCGGCCGAGGGGGTCGAGATCGACGAGGCGCTCATCGCAAGGATCACGTCGCGGATCTTCACCTTTTCCTGCATCCCCCCGCAGGAGCCGATGCGGATCAGGGTCTTGGCGCCATAGTCGCGGATCAGCTCGTTGGCGTAGATCGACAGCGACGGCATGCCCATGCCCGAGCCGTGGATCGTCACGCGGTTGCCCTTCCAGGTGCCGGTGAAGCCCAGCATGCCGCGTACCTCGTTCACCAGCTCGACATCCTGGAGGAAGGTCTCGGCGGCCCAGCGAGCGCGGTAGGGGTCGCCGGGCAGCAATACGGTTTCGGCGATCTGGCCGGGGGCGGCTCCGATATGAACGGTCATCTCTCTGTCCTCTCTGTCCTCTCTGGGCGCGCGGTCGCGCGGATTTGGCGCCAGAGTACCCGGATGCGGGCCGAGGGCAAGGCGGGCCTCGGGTCAAATCAGGGGGTGAAGGGCGAGCCGAAGCCGAGGTGCCTTTGCGGTGCGGGCACCACCAGCCCTAGGGCCGGGGCGGGCGCCCTGGTCCGGGCGCGTGTCGGACGGGCCTGCGGTTGGTAGTCCGGTGTCTGAAGGTCGGGCGGCGCGCAGGAGATCCGCTCGGGTCCGCGGGCATCGGGCACCACATGGCAGTCGCTGGCCGGGCGCAGGGGGCCGACGGGGGCGCTTGCCGAGGCGCCGGGGTGGGGCAGGCGGTGACGGTAGGTCAGGCGCAGCGAGGGGACCGGCGCGTTGCCCGGTTCGAAGCGGGTGCCCAGGCGGGCCTCGACGGCGCTGCCTTCGGGCAGGGACCCGGTGAACCGGCTGGTCAGGCTGAGCGTGCCGAGGCCGCGGGCTGCACGTGTGGGGCTGGCCGGGTAGTGGAACAGGCTGAGCCGCCCGCCGATGTCCAGACCACTGCCAAAGCTACGCCGCCAGGAGAGGTATCCGTCGATGCCGGCGCGGGGCACGGCGGCGGAGCTGCCGAAGCGGGGCGCGGTGTAGTCGGCGAAGGGCATGTAGAGGTTCGACCCGAAGCTCAACCTCCAGTCCTGCAGGGCCCCCGTGATCGCCTGTTCGTATTCCACGCCCAGGCTCGCCTGGCCCAGCAGGTCGGGCATGCCTGCCTGCTTGCCCAGTTCGACGTAGGCGTTGAGCCCCAGAACCCGGTCCGGTCCAAGGGCCACCCGGGAAATCCGCCCGTAGCCAAGCTGCGCGGTCTGATCCTCGGCGCTGCCCGAAACGGCGGCGCGGAATGCGTTGAACAGCGCGCTGGCCATGCTGGCGCGGCCGGGCAGCAGCAGGCCGAAGGACAGGTCGGCCCAGTCGCGGTTGACCGTGATGCCGTAGGATCCGCTTGCGGCGTAAGAGCCCGCACCGGCGCGCAACAGCGATGTCTGCGCAGCGGCGAAGGCAGGGCAGAACAGGGCCAGCCCCGCCATGAGGGGCAGAAGCGGAAGCTGGCGCGGAACGGGGAGGAGCCGACCGGTCATGGCAACCCAATGCCCCGTCCCGGGTCTTGTTCCCATGGTTGGGGGCGCGGCGCGCCGGGGGTCGGCGGCGGCCTGCCGGACAGCGGCGCGGCGCGGCGGAGCGTCGCCTAGCGGCGGATCTCGAAACCTTCCGGGCGGACATCCGGGGCAGGGCGGTGCTCGACGAGGTCGACCCGGGCGAAGGCGGGGCCGCGCCGCAGGTCCTGCAGCACCGCGCCGACGTGTGCCTCGGGGCCGTGCAGCAGCGCTTCGACCGCGCCGCCGGGACGGTTGCGGACCCAGCCGGTGACCCCCCGGGAGAGGGCGGCCTCGCGGGTCCAGGCCCGGAAGCCGACACCCTGGACGCGGCCGGTGATCCGGACCCTGCATGTGATCTCTGTCATGGCGCCAGCCTGCCACGCCACGGCCTGCGGCGAAAGGGCCAAGCTCCCGTTCTGCACGGCGGAAAATCGCGCGCCGGGAGGAAGTTCTTAACGGCTTCTTAGGCTGTGCGCGGCACTGTGGCGGCACATCGGTGCGGACCGGTTCCGGTCAGGGGCCCGGCGCCATCAGTGTGGCGCTAAACCAGCAGGAGACGACGGGATGAGACATGAGGTTCAGGGATCTTCGGTGACCGATGTCGATGCCATGCTGTCGAAGCTCAGCGCGGATCAGTGGATGATCGACGTGCTGGCGGATCTTCAGGAAGCCGCCCGCGAGCGAGAGCTTTACGCCTCGGCCGAAAAGCTGGCGCAGGTCAGCCGCGTGGTGCAGGACGAGATCACGCGCAAGCGGATCGACCGGATGCGTTCGGCGTTCCAGACCTCCTACGAACAGGGCAAGATGCCTTCGCTGCGCAAGCACTGACGGGATGGACCGCCTCGGTCCGCCACGACAGGCGGTTGGCTACGGGTGCGGCCGGATGGTGGATTGCATCCACCCTACGCCGGCCGCGACAGGCCGTGCCTTGCAGGGATGGCTGGTGCTGCGGCGGGCGGTGCGGGATCGGGCCATGCTGGGATACGCGTGCCGACAGCGGCGGTGCAGAGGCAGCCACGCCGGGATCCGCCGTGCAAGGACAGTCGCGCTGCGGCCGGTGACGATTTCGACGGTGCTGCCCCAAGGGCGGAACTTCCTATCCTTGTCTCCCTGTCTGCGGAGGTGACCAGAACGGGCGACGCCTGTCCCTAGGTCACCGCAGCCGCGTGCAGAGAGACCAGCTGGTCGGGTGACAGATGCGGCGCGCGCGTGCCGGGAGAGTTTCGTTGCCTGATACTGCCGTGGCGTCACGTTCCGACAGGACAGGCTGCCGCATGTCCCGCCGCGGCAGCGCAAGGGGCGTAGGGTAGATGCAATCCACCATTCCGACCGCCGCCCGATGCCCGTACCCCATGCCAACCCCATGCCCTGCCGCGCCAAAACTGCACCGCCCGGACGCGTCCGGCTGCGCCTGCTCTGGCGCTCGGGCGCGCCGCGGGATAGCGTCGCGACATGACTGTCCCCGCGCTCACATTCTCCGAAGACCAGGCCGAAGCCTGGGACCGAATCTCCGAGACCCTCAAGGGCGCCGGGATCGACCTGCTGGAAGGTACCACCCAGCCCGCGATCGAGGGACGCCAGCGCTCTCTTGCGGTGCTGGGCAAGGCGGGCTCGGGCAAGACCATGCTGCTGGCCCAGCTCTACAAGGCCTGCGAGGCGGCCGGGGTCGCCATCGTCTCGGGCGACTACGAGCCCAAGCGCGACCGCGACGCCCGCACCCTGGCCATCCTGGCCCCCACCAACAAGGCCGCCTCGGTGCTGCGCCTGCGCGGCGTGCCGGCCACGACGATCCACCGCATCCTCTACAAGCCGGTCTATGACCCGGTCTACGAGGCTATCGCGGAATGGCTGGAAGGCCAGGGCGAGAAGCCCGAGATCGACGGCGCGACGCCCGAGATGCTGGACCGCGCCAAGGCCTCCTACGAGATCAACAAGTCGATCCCCGCCGCGCTGGCGGTGGCTGGCCTGCGCGGTTCGGACTTCATCACCGGCTGGAAGCGGCGCGACGATCCGCTGGACGTCGGGTTCATCGACGAGGCCTCGATGCTGGACGAGCGCCAGTACGACGACCTGCGCGAGATCTTTCCCAACCTCGTGCTCTTCGGCGATCCCGCGCAGCTGGCCCCGGTCGGCCAGTCCGGCAAGATGGTCTTCGAGGCCCTGCCGGAACCCGCGCTGCTGAACCTCGCCCGGATCCATCGCCAGGATGCCGACAACCCGATCCTCGACCTGGCCCATGCCCTGGCCGATCCGATGGTCGATTTCTACGCCTTCGAACGCATGGTCGAAGAGAAATCCCGCGCCGACGACCGCGTTGTCTTTGCCGGCCGGGTCGAGGCGGGGCTGATGTCACGCTCGCCGGTGCTGGTCTGGCGCAATGCGACCCGCATCCGGCTGATCAATGCCTTCCGCCGCGTCCATGACGCGCCCGAGGACGCGCTTCTGCCGGGTGAGCCGCTGATCTGCGATGGCATCGAACTGCCCCTGAAGCACCGCAAGAAGCGCCTCGACCTCGAGGCGCGCGGGCTGATCAAGGGCGCCCAGGTAATCTACCTCGGGCCGGGCAAGCGCGGCGGTTTCTCGCGGCTTCACGTGGTCGGGGCCGAGAACCCCCAGGTCTCGGCCGCCTCCATCGTAAAGATCGAGAAGCCGGACGAGGAAGAGCCCTTCATCCCCTATGCCGCCCGCATGGGCGCCACCTTCCTGCACGGGGCTGCGGTGACGATCCACAAGGCGCAAGGCTCCCAGTGGCGCGACGTGCAGGTCTTCGCGCCCGACATCGAGGTCGCCTCGCGCATGGGCCGGGTCGAGGCCGGCCAGCCGCTGTGGAAGCGCCTCGCCTACGTTGCCATCACCCGCGCCGAGGAACGCCTGCTCTGGGTGACGCGCAACCGCCTGTCCAAGCCGACAGAGCCGCTGTCGGTCGAGGACCTGCGCGTCAACGCGGCGCCGACGCTGACCCTTCAGGCCCAGACCGAGGGTGATTTCGCATGAGCACCATCCTGATCACCGGCGCCAGCGCCGGCATCGGCGCCGCCACCGCGCGCCATTTCCTCGCCCAGGGCTGGACGGTGGGTCTGCTGGCCCGCAGCGAGGACAGGCTGCTCGCCCTGGCCGAAGGCCAGCCCCGCGCCCATGTCCTGCCTGCCGATGTGACCGACGAGGCGCAGGTCGCCGCCGCCTTTGCCCGCTTCGCCGCCCGGGCCGGCCGCCTCGACGTGCTGTTCAACAATGCCGGGATGTTCGGCACCCAGGCCCCCATCGACGAGATCCCGGTGGCCGAATGGCGCCGCATCGTCGAGGTCAACCTGACCGGCATGTTCCTCTGTGCCCGCGAGGCCTTTGCGCAGATGCGCCGCCAGACCCCCATGGGCGGGCGGATCATCAACAACGGGTCGATCTCGGCCCATGTCCCGCGGGAGGGCTCGGTGGCCTACACGGCGACGAAACATGCGATCACCGGGCTGACGAAAAGCCTCTCCCTCGACGGGCGGCCCTTCGACATTGCCTGCGGCCAGATCGACATCGGCAATGCGCGGACAGAGCTGCTGGACGGTATCATCGCCCGCAGCCCCGACACCCCGCCCCCGGTGATGGAGGTCGGGGAAGTGGCAAGCACGGTGCTGCACATGGCGCAGCTGCCGCTTGCGGCCAATGTGCAGTTCATGACCCTGATGGCGACGAAGATGCCCTATATCGGGCGCGGCTGAGGGCTGCCGCGCGCCCGCAGGCCGCCGGCCCCGCATGAGGGCCGGCACTCCTCAGCGCGTCGGGACCGGCGTCTCGCCCCGGTAGTCGTAGAAGCCGCGCCCGGTCTTGCGGCCCAGCCAGCCGGCTTCGACGTATTTGGTCAGCAGCGGGCAGGGGCGGTACTTGGTATCGCCCAGACCGTCGTGCAGCACGTTCATGATCGCCAGGCAGGTGTCCAGCCCGATGAAATCCGCCAGCTCCAGCGGCCCCATGGGATGGTTCGCGCCAAGCCGCATCGCGCCGTCGATGGACTGCACGTTGCCGACGCCTTCATAGAGCGTGTAGACCGCCTCGTTGATCATCGGCATCAGGATGCGGTTGACGATGAAGGCGGGGAAGTCCTCGGCCGAAGAAGCCGTTTTGCCGAGGGTTTCGACAACCTTGAGGCAGGCGTCGTAGGTCTCCTGGTCGGTGGCGATGCCGCGGATCAGCTCGACGAGCTGCATCACCGGCACCGGGTTCATGAAGTGGAACCCCATGAATTTCTCGGGCCGGTCGGTGCGGCTGGCCAGCCGGGTGATCGAGATCGAGGAGGTGTTCGAGGTCAGGATGGTCTCGGGTTTCAGGTGCGGCAGCAGGTCGGCGAAGATCGCCTGCTTGACCTGTTCCTTCTCGGTCGCCGCCTCGATCACCAGGTCGGTTGGTCCCAGGTCGGCGAGCTCGAGGGTGGTCGAGATCCGGGCCAGGGCCGCATCCTTCTCGGCCGCCGAGATCTTCTCGCGGCTGACCTGCCGTTCGAGGTTCCTGGTGATGGTCGCCACGGCGCCGTCCAGCGCCTCCTGGCTGATATCGTTCAGCAGCACGTCATAGCCCGCAAGTGCGCAGACATGGGCAATGCCGTTGCCCATCTGGCCCGCGCCGATCACCCCAACAGTCCGGATCTCCACGTGATCCTCCCTCTTCAATCTGGTCGGGGGCAATGTGGACCGCCGCCGCCCCCTCCGCAAGCCCAGAGCAAAGCCTGCCGCAGGTCTGCTCCTGCCGGGCTTAGGTCTTTGGCAAGCTTTCGCGGGCACACTGGAGGGTGGGTGAGACATGAGTGGTGGGCGATATGAGCTTTGACCAATTGGGCCGGGGTGGCCTGGACTATTTTCCGTGCCGGTATGGCCAGTCGAAGACCCTCTTCCGGGGGCCAAGGCGACGCATCGACGGCGATTTCATCGCCTTCCTGGGCGGGGCCGAGACCTACGGCAAGTTCATCGCCCATCCCTATCCGGCGATCCTGGAAGAGCGCCTGGGCCTGCCTGCGGTCAATCTGGGCTGGGCCAACGCGGGGGTGGATGCCTTCCTCTGCGACCCGGATCTGCTGCGCGTCGTGGCACAGGCGCGGGTGGCGGTGATCCGCCTCCCGGGGGCGCAGAACATGTCCAACCGCTTCTACGCGGTGCATCCACGGCGCAACGACCGCTTCCTGCAGGCCTCGACCCTGCTGCAGACGGTCTACCGCGAGGTCGATTTCACCGAGTTCCACTTTACCGGCCACCTGCTGGGCAGCCTGCGCGCCCAGTCGCGCGACCGCTTCGCCATGCTGCGCGAAGAGCTGCAACAGGCCTGGGTGGCGCGCATGGGGCAGTTGCTGGACCGCATCCCGGTGCCGGTGCTGCTGCTCTGGTTCGCCGATCATGAACCCGGCGCGCCCGACGACGAGGCACTCGACCGCGACCCGCTCTTCGTCACCCGCGAGATGCTCGCGGCGCTGACCGACCGGGTCAATGGCCTCGTCACCTGCGTGCCGAGCCCCTCGGCCCAGGCCGAGGGCACCGCCGGGATGATCTTCTCGGCGATGGAGGCGCCCGCCGCTGCGGAACAGCTCTCCTCCGCCGCCCATGGCGAGGTGGCCGAGGCGCTCGCCGAGCCGCTGAAAGCTCTGCTCACATCCAGCTGACGCAGCCCCGGTCCCCCAGGTTGCGGATCAATACTCATGGCCTCGGGATGGAACAGGGTCTCTCCTCCCATCCGATGGCCGAAAATACTGCGGGGGAGCCTCCGGCACGGAGGCGGGGCAGCGCCCCCATGACGCCCGCCCCGAGGGCTCAGCCCGTCGGCTAGAATATTTATGGCCGTCGAGTAGGGGGGGCGGTCCCGCTGGGGGCAACGGCCCTCCCTCATATTCGATGGCGAGGAATACTCCGGGGGAGGCGTCGCAGGCGACGGGGGCGGAGCCCCCAGCCCCTTCCCGTCCAAGGCAAAAGGCCCGCCATGACTGACGGGCCTTCGCAATCTGCGTAGGGTGGGTGCAACCCACCTCTCCAGCTTCAGAGCTTCTCGATCAGCTCGGGCACGGCCTCGAAGAGGTCGGCAACCAGGCCGTAATCGGCAACCTGGAAGATCGGCGCCTCTTCGTCCTTGTTGATCGCCACGATGACCTTGCTGTCCTTCATCCCGGCAAGGTGCTGGATCGCACCCGAGATGCCGACGGCCACGTAGAGCTCGGGCGCCACGACCTTGCCGGTCTGACCCACCTGCCAGTCGTTCGGGGCAAAGCCCGAGTCGACCGCGGCGCGCGAGGCCCCGACGGCGGCGCCCAGCTTGTCGGCCAGCTTCTCGATCAGCGCGAAGTCCTCTTCCGAGCCCACGCCACGGCCACCCGAGACGACGATGCCGGCCGAGGTCAGCTCGGGGCGGTCGCTGGTGGCCAGCTTGTCCTCGACCCATTCCGACAGGGCGGGGTCTTCGGCGGTGGCGGTCGCTTCGACGGAGGCCGAGCCGCCGTCGCCGGCAGCGTCGAAGGTCGAGGTGCGGAAGGTGATTACCTTCTTCGGATCCAGCGACTTGACGGTCTGGATGGCGTTGCCGGCGTAGATCGGACGCTCGAAGGTATCGGCATCGACCACGGCGGTCACATCGGTCAGGATCATCACGTCCAGCAGCGCGGCGACGCGCGGCAGGATGTTCTTGGCATCGGTGGTGGCCGGCGCGACGATGTGGTCGAAGTCGGCGCCCAGCTTGGCCACCAGGGCCGAGACGGGTTCCGCCAGGCGGTGGCCGTAAAGCGCATCCTCGGCGACCAGCACCTTGGCGACACCGGCGATCTTGGCGGCTTCGGCACCGGCGTCGGCGGCTTTCGCGCCGACCGCCAGCACGGTCACGTCACCCAGCTTCGCGGCGGCCGAGACGGCCTTGGCGGTGGCATCCAGCGCCAGCACGCCGTCGTTGATTTCGGCAAGCAGAAGAACGGCCATTACACGATCCCCTTCTCTTTGAGTTTCGCCACCAGTTCGTCGACCGAGCCGACGATCTCGCCGGCCTGACGGGACTCGGGCTCTGCGGTCTTGACGACCTGCAGGCGCGGGGTCACGTCGACGCCGTAATCCTCGGGCGTCTTGGTTTCCAGCGGCTTCTTCTTCGCCTTCATGATGTTGGGCAGCGAGGCGTAGCGCGGCTCGTTCAGGCGCAGGTCGGTGGTGACGATGGCAGGCAGCTTCACCTTGATCGACTGCAACCCGCCGTCGACCTCGCGGGTGACCAGGGCGGCGCCGTCCTCGATCTTGACCTCGTTGGCGAAGGTCGCCTGGGACCAGCCCAGCAGGGCGGCCAGCATCTGGCCGGTGGCATTCATGTCGTTGTCGATGGCCTGCTTGCCGGCGATGACCAGCTCGGGCGCCTCTTCATCGACCACGGCCTTCAGCAGCTTGGCGACGGCCAGCGGTTCGATGTCGGTATGCACATCCTCGGCGGCGGTGATCAGGATGG
>NZ_AFPM01000010.1 GCF_000220565.1 Oceanicola sp. S124
CGCGCCGCGGAAGGGAGACGGGAATGAGAAAAGCCGCCCCCGAGGGGACGGCTTCCTTGCAGGGCAGTTGCCGCTGCGGATCGGGGGCGGGTTACGATGCGCCCAGCATCACCGGCTCGTCGTCACCGACTTCCTCGGCGGCTTCGGGGTCGAACTCGGCCATGGCTTCCAGCTGGGCCTTGGTGTAGCCCGAGGCCTTCAGCTTGGTTTCATCCGAAGCGTCGGTGGCCAGGTCGGTCAGCGGCAGGGCGACGTCATGTTCGCCGAGGCCCAGGAAGCCACCGATGCCCACGACGGCCATTTCCGTACCGTTGACCAGGACGACATTGTCGATCTCGCCGATCACTTCGCCATCTTCGGCGGCCACTTCATAGCCGACCAGCGTACCGGCGGTGAAGGTCGAGGGCGTCATGGCGTCAACGCCTTCCTCGACGTTCTCGGCCACGTCATTGGCGGTGTCGGAGATGTAGTCGCCGGTGGCGTCCACACCCTCGGCGATCTCTTCGCCAATGGTCTGACCGTCGTTGTCGAGGTCGATGCCGGTCGAGGTGTCGGCTTCAGCCTGGGCTCCGGCGCCCGACTGGTCGATCATCACCTGGCCGTCGGCGGAGGTGTTGCTGCTCACATCGGCCAGCACCGGGGTGGCGGCGATTGCGAGAGCGGCGGCAGTGGTCATCAGGGTCTTAATCGAGGTCATCTGTGATCTCCTTTGCGACTTCCATTTCCTGACCACACAACGGCGATGCCCCCCGGGGTTGTTCCTGAAAAAATTTTCGGAACTTTTCGGAAGGGATGTGCATTGTCCGCGCTGCCCGAAACGCGAAACGGCCCCGGAGCGGGAACTCCGGGGCCGTCGCATCGGTAAGATCGGTAAGTCGGGCAGGCGTCAGTCCCGGTTCAGGCGGTTCTCGATCAGTTCGTCGACCACCGAAGGGTCGGCCAGGGTCGAGGTGTCGCCAAGCGCGCCGTAGTCGTTTTCGGCGATCTTGCGCAGGATGCGGCGCATGATCTTGCCCGAGCGCGTCTTCGGCAGGCCGGGGGCCCACTGGATCAGGTCCGGCTTGGCGATCGGGCCGATCTCGGTGCGCACCCAGGTCTCCAGCTCCTTGCGCAGGGCGTCCGAGGGCTCCACGTCGTTCATCAGGGTGACATAGGCGTAGATGCCCTGGCCCTTGATGTCATGCGGATATCCCACCACGGCGGCCTCGGCGACCTTGGCATGGGCGACAAGGGCGCTCTCGACCTCTGCGGTACCCATCCGGTGGCCCGAGACGTTGATCACGTCATCGACCCGGCCGGTGATCCAATAGTAGCCATCTTCGTCGCGGCGGCAGCCGTCACCGGCGAAGTAATAGCCCTTGTAGTCGCTGAAGTAGGTCTTCTCGAAGCGCTCGTGATCGCCCCAGACCGTGCGCATCTGGCCGGGCCAGCTGTCGGCGATGGCCAGTACGCCCTCGCACTTGGTCTCGTCGATGACGGTGCCGGCGGTCGGGTCCAGCACCACCGGCTGCACGCCGAAGAAGGGCAGGGTGGCCGAGCCGGGCTTGGTCGGCGTGGCACCGGGCAGGGGGGTGATCATGTGGCCGCCGGTCTCGGTCTGCCACCAGGTGTCGACGATGGGCAGTTTGCCCTTGCCGATATTGTCGTTGTACCAGGTCCAGGCCTCGGGGTTGATCGGCTCGCCCACGGTGCCCAGCACCTTCAGGCTGCTCAGGTCGTGGCCTTCGACGTAGCCGGTGCCCTGGCCCATCAGGGCGCGGATGGCGGTCGGAGCGGTGTAGAACTGGTTGACCTTGTGCTTCTCGATCACCTGCCAGAAGCGGGAGGCATCGGGCCAGGTCGGCACGCCCTCGAACATCAGGGTCGTGGCGCCATTGGCCAGCGGGCCATAGAGGATATAGGTGTGCCCGGTCACCCAGCCCACGTCCGCGCCGCACCAGAAGACATCGCCGTCGTGGTAGTCGAAGGTGATCTGCTGGGTCATCGAGGCATAGAGCAGGTAGCCGCCCGAGCTGTGCACCACGCCCTTCGGCTTGCCGGTTGAGCCCGAGGTGTAAAGGATGAACAGCGGATCTTCCGCGCCCATGGGGCGGATCGGGCAATCGGGGGCCACCTGCGCCATCATAGCCTTCACGTCGACATCGCGGTCCTCGATCCAGGTGGTCTGGTCGCCGGTATGCTTGACGACAAGGCATCGCACCTTGTCCGAGCAATGCAGCAGCGCGGCATCGGTGTTGGACTTCAGCGGCGTGCGACGGCCGCCACGGGGCGCGCTGTCGGCGGTGATCACAACCTTGGCCTGGCAATCGTTGATCCGGTTGGCCAGCGCATCGGGCGAGAAGCCGGCGAAGACCACCGAGTGGATTGCGCCGATCCGCGCGCAGGCCAGCATCGCATAGGCGGCCTCGGGGATCATCGGCAGGTAGATGATGACGCGGTCGCCACGCATCACGCCCTGGGCCAGAAGCACATTGGCGAAACGGCAGACCTTCTCGTGAAGCTCGTTGTAGGTGATGTGCTGGGCGGGCGTCTGGGGATCATCGGGTTCGAAGATGATCGCGGTCTGGTCACCCCGGCTCGCCAGATGGCGGTCGATGCAGTTGTGGGCGACGTTCAGCACGCCGTCCTCGAACCACTTGATCTTGACCTGGCCGAGGGTGAAATCGGTGTCCTTCACCTTGGTGAAGGGCTCGATCCAATCCAGTCGCTGGCGGGCCTCTTCGCCCCAGAAGGCATCAGGGGTCTCGACCGATGCCTTGTACATCGCCTCGTACCCGGCGGCATCCACATGGGCGCCTGCAACGATGGCATCGGATGGCGGATAGGTCGTGTCTTTCATCACGGGCTCCTCCTCGCGTGATCTTACGCGTTAGTCATAAGTCCGTCGGCCGGGGCCCTGCAAGCAGGTCGCCCGGCCGACTTTGCGGTTCCGCTCCCCGGAGATCAGATCGCCAGGTACTCGGCGCGCAGCTCCTCGTTGCCCAGCACCTCGGCGGCAGAGCCGTCGAAGACGATGGAGCCGGTGTCCAGGATGACCGAGCGGTCGGCCAGTTCCAGTGCCCGGACCGCGTTCTGTTCCACCAGGATCGTGGTGATCCCCTGCTCCTTGATGATCCGCAGGGTCTTTTCGATCTCGTCGACGATGACCGGGGCCAGGCCCTCGTAGGGTTCATCCAGCAGCAGCACCTTGATGTCCCGCGCCAGGGCACGGGCGATCGACAGCATCTGCTGCTCGCCCCCCGAAAGGGTCACGCCTTCCTGCTTGCGGCGTTCGCCGAGGCGGGGGAAGAGGTCATAGAGCCGGTCCAGAGACCAGCCGATCGGCGGAGCGATCTGCGCCAGCTGCAGGTTCTCTTCCACGGTCAGGCCGGGAATGATGCAGCGGTCTTCGGGCACCAGCCCGATACCGGCCTGCGCGGCCTGGTAGCTGGACATCGAATGCAGCGGCTGGTGGTCCAGCCAGATCTCGCCGTGGGTCACCTGCGGCGAGTTCATCCGGGCGATGGAGCGCAGGGTCGAGGTCTTGCCGGCACCGTTGCGGCCCAGCAGGGCCAGGATCTCGCCCTCATGGACGTTGAACGAGATATTCTGGACGATGTAGCTCTCGCCGTAATAGCTCTCCATGTTCCAGACCGAGAGGAAGGCGGGCGCGGTTTCGGCGTAGTTCTTGCCCTTCGAGAAATCGGGTTTGACGTTCATTGGGTCTCTCCTCGCCCTTAGGCCGCAGCCGTTTCGCCAAGGTAGGCTTCGCGCACCTTGGGATGGCCCTTGATCTTCTCGGGCACGTCCTCGACCAGGGGGGTGCCCTGGGCCAGCACGGTGATCCGCTCGGCCAGCGAGAAGACCACGTGCATGTCGTGTTCGATGATGACGATGGTGATGTCGCGCTTCTGCTTGATCTCCTTCAGCAGGTCGATGGTGTTGTTGGTGTCCGCGCGGGCCATGCCCGCGGTCGGCTCATCCAGCAGCAGCAGGCGCGGTTCCTGAGCCAGGCACATGGCGATCTCGAGGCGCCGCTTGTCGCCGCGCGACATCGAGGCCGCGTGCATGTGCCGCTTCTCGGCCAGGTTCATGTCCTCCATCATCGCCTCGGCGCGGTCGCGGATCTCGGTCTCGCTTTCCACCGACTTGATGCCGTTCAGCTTGAACGCCCCGTCGCGCCTGGCGAAACAGGGGATCATCATGTTCTCCATTACCGTCAGGTCGCCGAAGATCTCGGGCGTCTGGAACACGCGGCTGATGCCCATCTGGTTGATCTCGTAGGGGGTGCGGCCCAGCACCGACTGGCCGTCGAACATGACCGAGCCGCTGTCGGGGATCAGCTTGCCGACGAGGCAGTTCAGCAGCGTGGACTTGCCCGCCCCGTTCGGCCCGATGATTGCATGGACCGAGTTCTCGGCCACGGAGAGGTTCACATCGCCCAGGGCCTGGAGGCCGCCGAAACGCTTGCCGACATTCTTGACTTCGAGAATTCCCATCGTCGCCTCCTATTCGGCCGGGGTGGATTGGGTTGCGGTCTTCTCTTCGGCGTCCTTCTTGCGGCCGAAGAGGCGTCCCAGGCGCTGACCGCCTTCGACAAGGCCGCCGGGCAGGAAGGTCACGACCAGCATGAAGAGAAGGCCCAGGGTCAGGTGCCAGCCGGAGCCGACGAAGTGCTCAAGCACCCAGACGATGGCGTTCTCGAGCCCGTCGGGCAGGGCGTGGAACCAGGAGTGCAGCACCGCCTCGTTGATCTTCGAGAAGATGTTCTCGAAGTACTTGATGAAGCCCGCGCCCAGGACCGGACCGATCAGGGTGCCGGCACCGCCGAGGATGGTCATCAGCACCACTTCGCCCGAGGCGGTCCACTGCATCCGCTCGGCGCCTGCCAGCGGGTCCATCGAGGCCATGAGGCCACCGGCCAGGCCGGCATACATGCCGGAGATGACGAAGGCCGCCAGGGTGTAGGGCTTGGTGTTGAGGCCGGTGTAGTTCATCCGCTGCTGGTTCGACTTCACCGCCCGCAGCATCATGCCGAAGGGCGAACGGAAGATGCGGATCGAGATGTAGAAGGCCACCAGAAGCAGCGCGCCAGCCATGTAGTAGCCATTGTTGAACTGGAAGGTCCAACCGCCGAGGTTCAGCACCTCGGTCGAGCGCATTTCCAGGCCGAAGAGGTTGGTGACGGGAATGCCGCCGTTCTCGGTCGCGGTCTGGCCCAGGATGCGGGGGTCTTCCAGCGTCAGCTGCAGGCCGGTCTCGCCGTTGGTGATCGGCGTCAGCACCGAATAGGCCAGGCGGAAGGACATCTCTGCGAAGGCCAGGGTGAGGATCGAAAAGTAGATCCCCGTGCGGCGCAGCGAGATGAAGCCGATGAGCAGGGCGAAGAGGCCCGCGATGACCATCGACAGCAGGATCGCCGGGATGACGTTCATGCTGAGCAGCTTGAACATCCACACGGCCGAGTAGGACCCCACCCCCAGGAAGGCCGCATGGCCGAAGGAGAGGTAGCCCGTCAGGCCGAAGAGCAGATTGAAGCCTACGGCGAAGATGCCGAAGATCACGAAACGCTGCATCAGGTCCGGGTAGCCCGCGTTGAACTGCGCCATGGCGCTGTCAGCGGGGAAGGGGTTCAGGATGAAGGGCGCGAAGATCACCAGCACGGCGACGACGCCCAGGAGGGTTGCGTCTTTTTTGTTGAGACCCAGCATGGATTTAGTCCTCCATCACGCCCTTGCGGCCCAGGAGGCCACGCGGACGGGTCAGCAGAATGATGATGGCGGCGACGTAGATGATGATCTGGTCGATGCCGGGAAGGATGGATTTGATCTCGTTCATCGAGGCGAAGCTCTCGAGGATGCCCAGCAGGAAGCCCGCGGCGACAGCGCCGGGCAGGGAGCCCATGCCGCCGACGACCACCACGACGAAGCTGAGGACGAGGAAGTCCATCCCCATGTGATAGTTTGGCGAGTTGATCGGCGCGTACATCACCCCCGCAAGGCCCGCCACGGCGGCGGCGAGGCCGAACATGATGGTGAAGCGCTTGTCGATGTTGATGCCCAGAAGACCCACGGTCTCTCGGTCGGCCATGCCGGCGCGGACCACCATGCCGAAGGTGGTGAACTGCAGGAAGGCGAAGACGCCGCCGATGATCACCGCCGCGAAGGCGAAGTAGATCATCCGCCAGTAGGGGTAGATGATGGTGTTCGGATCAAAGCCCAGCATGGCGCCGAAGTCGAAGGAGCCGCGGAAGGCACCCGGCGCGGGGGTCTGGATCGGGTTGGCGCCGTAGTAGTGCTTGATCAGCTCCTGCAGCACGATCGCCAGGCCGAAGGTCACCAGGATCTGGTCGGCATGGGGGCGGCGGTAGAAATGCTTGATCAACCCGCGTTCCATGATGAAGCCGATGGCGATCATGATCGGGATCGAGAACAGGATGGCCAGCGGTACCGACCAGTCGATGATGGCATGCCCGAACTCGGGTCCGAACCAGGTCTCGACGTAGGGGGTCTTCACCTTAAGGGGGTTGCCCAGGAAGTCGGTGCGTGTCGGATCGACGGTCTCGACCGAGAGGTTGAGCAGCTTGTTCAGGGTCACGGCGCAGAAGGCGCCGATCATGAACAGGGCGCCATGGGCGAAATTCACCACGCCGAGCGTGCCGAAGATCAGGGTCAGCCCGAGTGCGATCAGCGCATAGGCGCTGCCCTTGTCGAGGCCGTTGAGAATCTGGAGGATGATTGCGTCCATCGGTCCAACCTTGGCTTTCAGAGCGATCCCGCCCCGGCCGCGACAGCGGTGCCGGAGGGGGGAGAACGGGCGACCCGACGGGGCGGGCAGCCCGGCGAGGGCAGTGGGCGAAAAGATCCGGGCGCGGGCGCCAGGCAGAGGGTCTGACGGCTCTGTCCGGCGGGGGTGGGGAGGCGGGCCCATGGCCCGCCCGCTTGCCCCGGATCCCGCCGTGTCGCGACGGTGTCACCGTGGAGGTGCGGCAGTGCCGGGCCAGGGCCCGACACCACCTGATCAGCCTCTTCGCGTCATGCGCCCGGGTTGCACGAGCCCAGTGCGCCGCCCGCGAACATCGGGTGATCGGGCGCATAGGTGACCTGACCGACCGGGGTGACCTCGACCACTTCGAGAAGGTCGAACTCGGAGGTCGGGTTCTCTTTCCCGCGCACCACGAGCACGTCCTTGAAGCACTGGTGGTCTTCGGCGCGGTAGAGGGTCGGGCCGTTGCCCATGCCGTCGAACTCGAAGCCCTCGAGGGCCTCGCCGACCGCGCAGGGGTTGAACGAGCCGGCACGTGCCACGGCATCGGCATAGAGCAGCGTCTGCACATAGCAGGTGTGCGCGGCCTGCGACGGCGGGAAGCCGTACTTGGTGCCGAAGCTCTTGACGAAGGCCTGGCTGCCCTCGTCCTGCAGCGACCAGTGCCAGTTGGTCGAGCCGAGGATGCCCTTGACGTTCTCGCCGGCGCCACGCGCCATGAGGCGCGAGAACAGCGGCACCACGATCTCGAAGTTCTTGCCGTTGACGACCTTCTCGCGCAGGCCGAACTGCACGGCGTTGGTCAGCGAGTTGACCATGTTGCCGCCGTAGTGGTTCAGAATCAGCACATCGGCGTCGGTCTGCAGGACCGGCGTGATGTACGAGCTGAAGTCGGTGGCCGAAAGCGGGGTCTTGACCGTCTGGACGGTCTCCCAGCCCAGGGCCTCGGTGGCGGCGACGATCGACTCTTCCTGGGTCCAGCCCCAGGTGTAGTCGGCGGTCAGGTGATAGGCCTTGCGGTCAGTGCCATAGGTCTTGGCCAGCACCGGCGCCAGCGCCGCGCCGGACATGTAGGCGTTGAAGAAGTGGCGGAAGCCATTGGCCTTCTTGTCCTTGCCGGTGGTGTCGTTCGAGTGCGTCAGGCCGGCCATGAAGATCACGCCCGCCTCCTGGCAGAGGCTCTGCACGGCGACGGCGACGCCCGAGGACGAGCCGCCGGTGATCATGATCGCGCCGTCCTTCTCGATCATCGACTTGGCCGAGGCACGCGCCGCGTCGGACTTAGTCTGGGTGTCGCCGGTCACGTATTCGACCTTCTTGCCCAGGATGCCGTTCCCTTCCAGCACCTTCGAGGAGAAGGTGTTCAGCATGCCGCCGTCCCCTTCGCCGTTCAGGTGTTCGACAGCCAGCATGTAGGCGCGCAGCTCGTCCGCGCCCTCGTCCGCGTAGGGGCCGGACTGCGGCACGTTGAAGCCCAGCGTCACGGTGCCGCCGCTCGGTTCATTGGTGAAGGCGTGGGCGCCCGTGGTGAAGATGGTGGGCAGCGCGAGGCCGGCGCCACCCACGGCCCCGGTCTTCAGCAGCCCGCGACGGGTCAGTTTGTTGGTCATGGATTCCTCCCTTTTTCAGGTGCGGTCCGGACCTCCTCCGCCCGGCCACTTCACCGGCCCGGACGCGAAGGTCCCGGGCTACGGTGCAATCTGATCATGGCAGAACCCATGAAAACCTCGCAACAAGTCACTTTGAATGCTTGATTTTTTTGTAAAGAAATCCACAATTGTGGTGGGAAAATTGTAAATAAATTCTTTTGCGGCGCAGAAGAACGTTGAAAGTGCAGGGAAATCCATGGCACAGGCAGGCAGGGGGGCGGTTCTGACCGGCACGCGGATCCGCGAAAGGCGCATGGTGCTCGGTCTGCGCCAGGCCGAGCTGGCGAAGCGGGCGGGGATCTCGGCCTCCTATCTCAACCTGATCGAGCACAATCGGCGCAGAATCGGCGGGAAGTTGCTGCTTTCGCTGGCCGAGGCTTTGCAGGTTGAACCTTCCGCGCTGTCCGAGGGGGCCGAAGCGGCGCTGCTGGCGCAGCTGCGCCAGGCGGCGGCGGACCGTCCCGAAGCGGGCGCCGACCTCGACCGGATCGAGGAGTTCACCGGCCGGTTTCCCGGCTGGGCGCAGCTGGTGGCGGCCCAGGGGCGGCGGCTGTCGACGCTGGAACGCGCGGTCGAGGTGCTGAGCGACCGGCTGGCCCATGATCCCCACCTTGCGGCCTCGCTGCACGAGGTGCTCTCGACCGTCACCGCGATCCATGCCACGGCCGAGATCCTGGTCGGCGAAGAGGGGCTGGAGCCCGAGTGGCGCGCCCGCTTCCATCGCAACATCCACGAGGACAGCGCCCGCCTCGCCGAGGGCGCGCGCCGCCTGGTCGAGGATCTGGAAGAGGGCGAGGCAGCTCAGGAGGCCGGCTCTCCCCAGGAAGCGGTCGAGGGCTTCCTCGGGGCGCATGGCTTCCACTTCCCGGCGCTGGAGCTTGAACCGGAGGCCGATGCCGCGGCCCAACGGGCGGCGGTCGAGAGGCTGCTTGAGGAGGGCGCGGGCCAGCTCGGCTCGGGCGCGGCGCGGCTGATCGCGGGCCGGGTGCTTGAGCGGTACGCGGCGGATGCCGCGGCGGTGCCGCTGTCGGCGCTGCGTGCGGCGCTGCCCGAGGGCGGCGCGCTGGACCCGGTGATGCTGGGGGCGCGCTTCGGCGTCGACGCGGGGCGGATGATGCGCCGGCTGGCGATGCTGCCCGGGCCGATGCTGGCGGACCGCGGCATCGCTGCCCCGGGACTGGTGGCCTGCGACGCCTCGGGTACGCTGATCTTTCGCAAGCCGCTGGACAGTTTCCCGCTTCCCCGGTTCGGCGCGGCCTGTCCGCTCTGGCCGCTGTTCCAGGCCCTCAGCCGGCCGATGATGCCCATGGCGCAGGTGATCCGACTGGCCGGGCGTTCCGAGGGGCTGTTCCTGACCCATGCCATTGCCCAGCCCTCGGGGGTTCCGGTACTGAACCGCGATCCGACCTTCGAGGCCCATATGCTCGTCCAGCCCAGCCCGGCGGAGGCGTCCGAGGATCTGCCCCGCGTCGGCGTGACCTGCCGGATCTGTCCCAAGGCCGGCTGCCGTGGTCGGCGCGAGCCCTCGATCATGGCCGAGGCCGGGGCCTGAACGGACACAGGGGCGGTGCGCCTTCCAAGAGTGCTGACAGGTCCTTTGGCGGTGGCCATTAGGCCGGGGGCTGTGGTCGACCTGCATCCGGTCTTCAGAGGGGCTCGGAGGGTGAGCCCGTACGGGGGATCGCCCGGATCCATCACCGAGCCCGTCACGCTGGCTGGCTTGCCCTGGATCCTGCATCGAGACCGGCCCGCTGCCTTTGCCGGGCGTCTCTTTCGCGGCCCTCAACGGGGATGTCACACAACCTTCGCCGCGCCCTTCACGCTGCCTTCACCGGCCTTTCGCGCCGACGTTGCTTGGCCTTTTGCGGGTCCCCTCAGGACGTCGGCGGGACGCGGGCTCGGTCTTGACACTCCGGGTCGCCTGGGGATGCTGACCCGAGGCCAGAGACCCGTGGTTGGCGGCTATGCAAATTGCAAACTGCGCTATGCAAACTCGGGAATGCAAACAGCAAACTGCAAACCGTCCCTTTGCAAACTGGATGTCCGATGACCATTGACCTGCTGCTCTTCATTCCCGCCTGTTTCGCCCTGAACCTCGCGTTCGGGCCGAACAACCTGATGACGCTGACCAATGCTGCGCAACGCGGGGTCGGTTTCGCCCTGCGTTCGGGGCTGGGTCGACTTCTGGCCTTCGTGCCCATGATCGCCCTGGCAGGGTTGGGGCTGGGATTGCTGCTGCAGGCCTCGGCGGTGCTGTTCACCCTGGTCAAGCTGGCCGGGGCCGCTTACCTGATCTATCTCGGGGTGAAACTTCTGCGGGCGGGGCGCGGTTCGGCGGCGTCGGTGGTGCCTGCGAGCCGGGGGGCGGCCTTCCGGCGCGAGATAGTGGTGGCCCTGTCCAATCCCAAGGCCATCCTGATCTTCGCGGCCTTCTTTCCGCAATTCGTTGACCCGCAGCACTACGCCCAAAGCTATGTCACGCTGGGCCTTGTCTTCCTGGCGCTCGAAGCCTGCGCGATCCTGGTCTATGCCTGCGCCGGCCATTTCGCCGCCCGCGCCGCCGGACGCCACATGCCGGCCATCAACCGGATCTCGGGGGGCGGCATGATCGTCTTCGGTCTGGCGCTGCTGTTCACCCGCCGCGCCGCTGGCTGAGGCCGCGCTGCCCGGGCCTCGGGGGCCTGCGCAGGATGATGCTCCGGTCGGGGCAGGGTGACCTGAATGCCGGAGCGATATGGAGGGCGTGCCTGAGGGCAAGCGCGACCGGCGGCGCGGGGCAGGGTTGCGGGGGCTCCCAGTCTGGCAGTCGGTGCCGTGCCCGGGCGAAACCGGCGCTGGCGGACCGGAGGGGGGCGCGATGAGGCTCCAAGTGGGGCGGTGTGTCCCGTGCGTTGGCAGTATGGATGGCCTGGTCGCACCTCTAGGTTGACCGGACGCCCGCGCTTGGATCACGGGCGATCCGGCCGGTCAGTCGGCGCCGCAGCGGTGAGGGCATGGCGTCACAGGGCCGGAGGGGCCGCACGCCGTGATGCTCCGGGCAGCACGGGGGAGGTCGCGCATCGGGGCGACTCTGTGGAGATGCTGCGCGCGTTAAGGTCACCAGGCACTCCGCACCCTGGCCGGGAGGCGAGGCAACCAGACAGCCAGCGTCGTGCCGGATTGGGGGCAGATCCATCGACCCGGAGCAGGGGTGGGCAGTCCATGCCAGAGGGAAATCAGGTTCACCGAGCCGCACGGCCGCAGCCTGCGTCGTGCCAGAGCAGCAGCAGGCCGACCCGGAGCAGGGGTGGGCGCTTCGTGCCGGAGGGAGGTCAGGTCCATCCAGCCTCTGACCGCGGGGCATCGCGCCTGTCCGATCAGGACCGAAGCGCCGGGCCAACCATACCCCTGCGAAGATCGCGCTTCCCAGCAGGGCGGTTCGGCTGCTATCACCTTCCGGCATTGCTCTGCAGGGAGGGGAGGACCTCATGGGCAAGTCCGTACTCGTCATCGAGGACGAACCGAATATCATCGAGGCAATATCCTTCATCCTGTCACGGGACGGCTGGCGCGTGGCCAGTCACTCGAACGGGGTGGATGCGGTCGAGGCTGTCGAACATCGCAAGCCAGACCTGGTGATCCTGGATGTCATGCTGCCGGGACGTTCCGGCTACGACATCCTGCGCGAGTTGCGGGCGCGCGCGGATACGGATCAGTTGCCTGTCTTGATGCTGACCGCACGCGGGCAGACCAGGGATCGTGTCCTGGCCGAGGAAATAGGGGCGAGCCGCTTCATGTCCAAGCCCTTTTCCAACGCCGAGGTCCTGGAGGCGGTCAACGCGCTGATTGCCCCGTGAGCGGGGGCGGGCGGCACCCGAGGCCCGGCCGAAGGGCCCTGCGGCGCCGGTTCTGCCTGCCGCCCCTGACGCCCCAGTGTCGGGAGGCTGGCCGGGCCGGCCGCTGCCGCCGTGACGCCCGGGGCGGGTCAGCCGCCTGCGGGGCCGGCGCTGTTGCGGAAGGCGCGATCCCACCGGACGCAGGCAGCGCAACCGACGCGGGATGGCCGTCGAGATGAGCCCCCCGAACCGCCCTATTTTCCTGGAGCGACATGGCTACCGGCAGCGACGCCTGCTTGATGCGGCCCGGCTTCTGCCGGTGCTGGGACTGATCCTGCTGGCGGTGCCCATGCTCTGGCCGCAGGGCGATGCGGGGGGGATGGCCTCTGCCGAGGATCCGACGGGGGGCGGTCTGCCGACCTCTCGGGCGATCATCTACATCTTCGTGACCTGGGGGGCGCTGGCGGCGCTCTCGTCGTTGCTGGTGCGGGCCCTGCCGGCTGCTGCCATCGAGAGGCTGGACGCGGGAATGCCGCCTCTTCCGCCCGGCGCAGCCCCGCCCGAAACTGACCCGCCCGAGAAGGACCCGCCCGAGAAGGACCCGCCTGACGTGGACCTGCCCAAGGAGCGGGAAGAGCTGACCGGGTGGGCTGCGACGCCCTCGACCGGGGCGGGGGCCGAAACACTGGCCGAGATGGCAGTCGATCCGGGGGCGGGTGCAACGAGTGACCCTCTGGGCGGACGGCGCCCCGGCGCGGCTGACGGTCCGTCGCAGCAACCCGCCCGTCAGGACGGCTCGGACCCGAGAGCTGGGCACGGTCTGACAGACAGGACGGAAAGGCAAGGCGGACCGGATGGTCAGGATGGGCGCGAGGGCGGTGGCTGATGGCCTCTCTCAACCTGCTCATCGGGGTTTGCCTGGCCTATGGCGCCTTCCTCTTCCTCGTCGCCTTCGGGGCCGAGCGGGCGGCGCTGCGGGGGCGGTCGGGGTGGCTGCGGTCTCCGGCGGTCTATACGCTGTCGCTGTCGATCTACTGCACCGCCTGGACCTTCTACGGCGCGGTCGGTTACGCGGCGCGCTCGGGGCTTGAGTACCTGACCATTTACATCGGCCCGACCCTGGTGATGATCGGCTGGTTCTGGGCGCTCAGAAAGATCGTCCGCATCGGGCGCAGCCAGCGCATCACCTCGGTCGCCGACCTGATCAGCTCTCGCTTCGGCAAGTCGAACCTGCTGGCGGTGGCGGTGACGCTGATCGCCGTGGTCGGCACCACCCCCTATATCGCGCTCCAGTTGCAGTCGGTGACGCAGAGCTTCGCCGTCTTCGCCGCCGCCGACCCCTCGGCGCGGATGGGCGACGAGACCCGGACCACCGCGCTCTGGGTTGCCATGGGGCTGGCAGCCTTCACCGTGCTCTTCGGCACCCGCAACCTCGATGCGAACGAACGTCACCACGGCGTCGTCATGGCGATCGCGGTCGAGGCCGTGGTCAAGCTCTGCGCCCTGCTGGCGGTGGGCATCTACGTCGTCTGGGGCCTGGGCGGCGGCGTGGCCGAAACGCTGGCCCGCATCGACGCCTCGCCCCGGCTGGGGCAGTGGCATGTCTCGGCCGGGCGCTGGTCGGGGCTGATCTTCCTGGCCGCTGCGGCCTTCCTCTGCCTGCCGCGCATGTTCCAGGTGCTAGTGGTCGAGAACGAGGACGAGCGCCACCTGCGCACCGCCTCCTGGGCCTTCCCGACCTATGTCATGCTGATGAGCCTCTTCGTCATGCCGATCGCCGTCGCCGGGCTGACCATGCTGCCGCGCGGCGCGAACCCGGACATGTTCGTGCTGACCCTGCCGCTGTCGCAGGGGCAGACGGGGCTGGCGGTATTTTCCTTCATCGGCGGCTTCAGCTCCGCCACCTCCATGGTGATCGTGGCCGCCATCGCGCTGTCGACCATGGTGTCCAACCACATCGTCATGCCGATCTGGCTGAAGCTGGAGCCGGGGCGGGGCGCGGTGGTCTCGGGCGATGTGCGCAACGTGGTGATCACGGCGCGGCGGATCTCGATCGTGGCGGTGCTGTTCCTCGGCTACCTCTACTATCGCCTGTCGGGGGGCGGCGCGGCGCTGGCGGCCATCGGACTGATCTCCTTCTCGGGGGTAGCGCAGTTCCTGCCGGCGATGATCGGCGGCATCTTCTGGCGGGGTGCGGCGCGCAGCGGGGCGATGACCGGGCTGGCGGTCGGCTTCGCCATCTGGCTGTGGTGCCTCTTCCTGCCCTCCTTCGGCGAGGGCGTGGTGATCCCTGCGCAGGTGATGCAGCACGGACCGTTCGGCCTCAGCTGGCTGCGTCCCTATGCCTTTTTCGGCATCGAGGGGCTGGACCCGCTGGTGCATGGGGTTCTCTGGTCGATCCTGATCAACACCAGCCTCTTCGTCGGGATCTCGATCTTCTCGTTCCCCTCGCCGATGGAGCGCCTGCAGGGCGCGCAGTTCGTCAATGTCTTCCAGCATTCGGCCAGCCCGCGCGGCTGGGAGGGTGGCACGGCCCAGAGCGAGGACCTGATGGTCATGGCGCAGCGTCTGCTGGGCGCGCGCGAGGCGCAGTTGCTGTTCCAGCGCGAGGCGGCCCGGCAGGGGGTGCAGGGCTACCTGCCCGAACCCACGGGCGAATTCCTGCAGGTGCTGGAGCGCGAGCTGTCGGGCTCGGTCGGGGCGGCCACCGCCCATGCCATGGTCGGCCAGATCGTCGGGCGCACCGCCGTCTCGGTCGAGGACCTCATGGCGGTGGCCGACGAGACGGCGCAGATCATGGAGTACTCCAGCCAGCTGGAAGCCAAGTCGACCGAGCTGACCCGCACAGCGCGCCAGTTGCGGCTGGCCAACGAGAAGCTGACCCAGCTTTCGGTGCAGAAGGATGCCTTCCTCAGCCAGATCAGCCACGAGCTGCGCACCCCGATGACCTCGATCCGCTCTTTCTCCGAGATCCTGCGCGATGCCGATGACCTCGGCGAGGCGCAGAAGGCACGCTATGCGCAGGTGATCCACGACGAGGCCCTGCGGCTGACCCGCCTGCTGGACGACCTGCTGGACCTGTCGGTGCTGGAAAACGGGCAGGTGAACCTCAACCTTGCCCGGGTGCGGCTGCGCGACGTGCTGGATCACGCGGTGGCCGCCAGCGGGGCCGACCGGGGCGAGATGGTGCTGCACCGCAACCCGGTGCAGGAGGATGTCTGGATCGAGACCGACAGCGACCGGCTGGCGCAGGTCTTCATCAATCTCATCGCCAATGCGCGCAAGTACTGCGATGCCGATCTGCCCGAGCTGCGGATCTCGCTGCGTCGCGAGGGCGGGCTGATGATGGTGGACTTCATCGACAACGGCTCGGGGATCGAGACCGGCCAGCAGGGGATGATCTTCGAGAAGTTCTCGCGGATCGGAGAGCAGAAGGCCGGTGGCGCCGGTCTGGGGCTGGCGATCTGCCGCGAGATCATGGCCCGGCTGGGGGGCGCGATCTCGTACCTGCCGGGGCAGGGAGGGGCCGCTTTCCGTGTCGTCCTGCCGCAGGAGCGTGCAATCGCCGCCAGATAGGGGGCGGCTTCAGTGAATGGTAACCATCTGACGCCTAGAACCGTCCAAGGAGTCCGCGAAATGCGGTGGCGGTAACATGGCAACCAGCGAATCGAACGCGGTCCTGCGCAAGAAGGCGTCGGCGGCGCGTGAAACCTATCAGGCCCGGGCGATGTCCCCGGACAAGGCCCTGCGCCTCGCGCTGGCCAAGAGTGCGGATGAGCTGCTCGAGCTGCCGCTGGTGGTGTTGTCGTGCCAGTACGACTTCCTCACGGCCGAGGACCTGGCGGAACAGCTTTCGGATGAGGCGCTGCTGATCCTGCTGGACGGGGCGCAGCGGATCCCCGGCGCGCTGATGCTGGATCTGGCCTCGACCTCGGCGCTGGTGGAACAGAACACCATGGGCCGGGTCAGCCCGCTTGCGCCCGAGGCGCGGGCGACCACCAGCACCGATGCGGCGCTGGTCGGGCCACTGATCGACGATGTCTTCCTGCGCGTCGCGATGATGCTGGAAGGTGATCGCAGCGCCGGATGGATGACCGGTTTCACCTTTGGCGTCCGGATCGAGAATGTGCGCCTGCTGACTTTGGCGCTGGAAACCCCCGATTTCCATGTCTTCCGGTTGCATGTCGAATACGGCAACACCCGCCAGGGCGAGATGTTGATCGCCTTGCCCGACCGCAGCCACCTGCCCGCGCTCGAACAAGAGGGTGAGGCGGCGGGTGGCGGTGCCACGGTCGGCGATGCGGTGATGGCGGCCCCGGCCACGATCGAGGCGGTGCTGAAGCGGGTGACCATGCCCTTTGCAAAGATCCGGGGCCTGAAGGTGGGGGACGTGATCGAGATCCCGCGCGAGGCGTTGGAACAAACCCGGCTGGAGACCCCGGGTGAGAAGGGCCGCCCGACCTGTCTCGGGCGCGTCCGGCTCGGGCAGATGAACGGCTTCCGCGCGGTGCGTCTGACGATGGCCGAACTGGCCGAGGCCCGCGCCGCCGTCGAGGCGTCAGGCGAGGGCGCGCGACCCGGGGCGGCTTCGGGCGGCGGCGCGCCGCTTTCTCTCGATTTCGGCGCGGACGAGGGGGAGATGACGGCGGATCCCGAGATGGCGATGCCGGATCTGCCCGACCTCTCCGCCAGCGAGGGGGCGATGATGGGCGACCTGCCTGACCTCGGGGCGGGCGATGACGACTTCCCTGCGATGGGAGAACTGCCGGACCTGCCGGATCTCTCCGACCTGCCGGAACTGACCTCAGAAGGGGAAGAGAGCGAGGGGGATGGCGGCTTTCCGATGATGTCCATGGCCGATCTGCCGGACCTGGAGGACTGAGGCGGGCAGGTCTGCGCGCCGTGACGGAAGTGGAGCTCAAGTGAAGGGGCAACCGGCAGGCAGGCCGGAGGGCGGCGTTTCAGCGGGCGGGGGCGCGGATGGCAGGCGGATCAGGCAGGACACGAGGGCGGGATATCGTGCGGCTCGTCCGCGCTGGGAGGCCAGTCGACATGCCCTGCGCCAAGTGTTCGGCGCCAGGCGGATGCGGCCAGTGCGGCGCCAGGGCGGGGCGCGCTCGACGGCGCGACTTCGGGGCTCAGCACGGCGGAGCCAGACCTGTCGGATAGGCAAAGGCCGGGAGGGGAGGTTTTGTGAACGTGAGTGCCGGGCGCCGAAAGCCTGGCTCTGAAGCGTCGGGCCTCAAAACGCCGGCCAGTGTAACCCGTGGGCCTTCTGATCAGAGGGCGCCGAAATGCGGGCCGTTCAATCAGAAAGGCCAGGGAAACAGGGCTCTGGTTCACTGGCTTTTGGACACTGGGCCTTCGGAAAGACACTGGGCGTCGGAAACGCAGGCCCCTGAAGCACAAGCCTATGAAATACGGGCCCCAGGAACACAGGCCCCAGGCACACAGGCCCCAGAAACACAGGCGTCTCAAACACAGGCGTCTGAAACACTGGGGGCCGGGACACAGGGCTTCGATACAAAGGGCTGAGACGCACTGCGCTCCGAAACATTGACCTTTTAAGCATCACGCCCGGAGACACAGGGCCTCCGGAACAGAGGTCTCAGAAGCGCAGGGCCCCATACACTGGGGGACACGCCACCGGCCTCCGGTGTATTGGCTCCTCGCGCACCGGCACCCAAGCCCCAGACGATTGCCACGCGGCAGGGGCCCCGGGCATGCCGGGGCCGCTCTGGCACACGAAGGGCGTGTCAGCCCTTCAGCTGTTCCAGGCGCGGGCGCAGGCCCGACAGGTCATAGCCGGCGCGGGCGGTGGTCGAGAGGATCTCGTCGATGTCGAGGCTGCCCTCGGAGGCCTTGCCAAGCGACCAGATGACAGAGCAGCGGGTGCCCGAGGCGCAATAGGCCAGCACCGGGCCCTCGGCTTCGGCCAGCGACATCTGGCGCGCGATGTTCTCGGGCGTCATCGTGTCGTGGGTCAGGGGCAGCACCGCGAAGTCCAGGCCCGCGGCTTCGGCGGCCTTGGCCATCTGCGCGGCATGCAGGTGCGGCGGGTTCTCGGCATCCGGGCGGTTGCAGATGATCCGGGTGAAACCGGCCTCGCGGATCGCGGCCATGTCGGCCGGGTCGATCTGGGGCGAGACGGAATAGCTGGGGGTGAGCTGACGAATATCCATGGCCAAGTCCTACGGGGGCGACGCGATCCTGTCCAGATCGCCCGTGCACCCTAGCGCGCCGGAGCCGGCGGTGTCGCGACCTTCTGCCACCCTTGGCGCATTTCGCTTTGGGCAGGGCCGCCGCTTTCGCTATACTTGACCCTAGGGGCCCCCGCAGGAGGAGCAGGGCCCTGATCACCCGAAAGACCGGACGGTTCCCGCACCGTGGCTGCTGCGTTGCGGCATCGTCCCAGAACCCCGGAGGAGCAATCCATGAATGCGATCACCACCGAGGACCTGCACCGCAAACTGGCCGATGTATCGGACCTGATCTCGGGCACGCGGCCCGGATCGCGGCACCGCCATCTGCCGCAACTGCATGCGCTGGTAGGGGATTTCGCCCGCAAGGGGGTCGGTGTACCGCCCCGGCTGCGCCAGCTTCAGGAAGACCTGACCAACGAGGCGATCGAGAGTCGCTTCGACAACATGCCGATCTGAGGCAAGTTTCCGGCCAGGCTCACCGCATCATGTATGCATCATCGACGCACGGGCCCGCGCCAGCATGGCGTGGGCTCTTCTCTTGCGGAGGCGGCGGCGCGGTCGCGGCGGCGCAGCATGCGACGGATGGGCCCCGCGGCGCGGCCGGGC
Organism: Oceanicola sp. S124; assembly: GCF_000220565.1. Taxonomy (GTDB): domain Bacteria; phylum Pseudomonadota; class Alphaproteobacteria; order Rhodobacterales; family Rhodobacteraceae; genus Pseudooceanicola. Next base: position 19,018 of record NZ_AFPM01000010.1, read on the forward strand.
GACCGAATCGCGCAGGCGCCGGCCGGCTGTCGCAGGGCCTCAGCCCAGCCAGATGCCGAAGATCACCAGCATCAGCCCGAAGACCGAGAGCAGCAAACCGCCGAGGTTCAGCGGCATGGCCCGGCTGATTGCCTGCCGCAGGGCCTCGTCCTCGAGGCCGGCGGCCCGCGCCCGTGCCACCTTGACGATCGACCAGACCAGCATGGCCAGCCCGACCAGCGAGACGGCGGCGCCGCCCCAGATCATGATTTCCATCCGTGCCTCCTGAAGATGCGTCCTCGCGCCTAGCCCGGGCGAGGCCGCGTTGCAAGCGCCGCGCGGCGATTGGCCCCTTGCGGCGCGGCCCGCCCCCGGCTAGCTAGGGGCCTTGCCCGCGCAGGCCAGAGGAGACGGAAGATGATGGAAGACGAAGACAACAAGGCCGTGGAAAACTACCGCGTCACCGCTGGTGAACTGCGCGCCTTCGTCGAGCGCTACGAGCGGCTGGAAGCCGAGAAGAAGGACATCGCGGACCAGCAGAAAGAGGTCATGGCCGAGGCCAAGGGCCGTGGCTACGACGTGAAGGTCCTGCGCAAGATCGTCGCCCTTCGCAAGCGCGAGCCCAACGATATCGCCGAAGAAGAGGCGGTGCTGGAACTCTACAAGGAAGCGCTCGGCATGAGCTGAGCCGGCAGCGGGGGCCGAAGGGGTCCCGCGTCAGCGACCGGAGCGGTCTGGCGGCTTCGCCAGCCGGGAACACGCCGCGAGAAGGGTCGCCAGCAGAGCGCGGGCCCACCCCGGCGCGACAGCTGGTCCCGTCACGGGCGGCGGTCAGCGGATCTTCGATCCCTGCGGGCGGCCCGCGATCCCGTCGCCCTGCCGCCGCGCCTCTTTCGGTACCCCCAACCCGACGTGAAACGGCCTGCCGCCGGGGCGGTCGGGCAAGCTGGCAGGCCCAGAAGGCCGCGTCGTGCCACATGACAGCATCGGATTGCAGGACAGCCTCGGGCCGCGGAACGGCAGCGGGGCTGTCTCCATGCCGGTCAGGGCGTGATCATCCGCACGCCGGGCATCTGAGAGATTTCCTCCAGGTCGTCCTCGTAGAGTTCCGTCAGCAGGTCTACCGTCAGCTCGTCCCAATCGGGGCCCACAAGCTCTTCCTCCATGGCCTCGTCGACGGCGAACTTGTCGAGGAAGGCGGCGGCCGCACGGCGGCGCTGGTCACCGGTCAGATCCGGGTGATCGGCCAGGTAGCCGGCGAAGCGCGTCAGCCCCTCGGGCGACATGATGTCCTGCAGGATGTCGAATTCGCCGAGGATCTCCTCATCTTCCGAGAGGTCGCCCATGCGGCGCATCACCTCACCCCAGATCAGCGGCACGTCTTCCTGGCACCAGATCGTCAGGCCGATGTCGGGCAGGGTGTGCCGGATGCGGTCGATCAGTTCGGACCAGCGCAGGGTCAGCGGATCGGTGCCTTCCATGAAGGCGGCGAAGCTGTCGTGTGGCGAGGCGGCGAAGACATCGGGCAGGTAGGTGACCGGGTTGCGGATCGCCAGGAACAACTCGATGCGGTCCGGCGCGAAGAACTCGCGGAAATCGGCCAGCTTGGATTCGGCGCGGGGGTAGAACTGCCCGCGCGAGACCGCCAGCTTGGGAACGCAGAAGAAATTCTCGTTCGACAGGATCAGCCGCCCGGGCGTCTCGTGGTCGAGGATCTGTTGCAGCAGCGTGTCGCGGGCGCCGGGATCGGGGGGCTGGTCGCTGAGCGCCTGAAGCGCGTCGCGCAGGCTGCGCCGGTAGCGCGCAGGGCCGGGCACCGCCACCGCGGCGGCATGCAGCAGGTCGGCATTGCGCAGCAGGCCCTTGATCAGGCGGTCCGCTTCCGTCCCGTGTACCCCTGCATGTAGAACCACTTCCATGGCGGCCAGCCTCGCGTCCGAACGTGTCACCTATACAGGCTGCCGTCTGGACAGGCAAAGCGGTTTCAGGCAACCAGAGGGGCGATGAGCACTGCCGAACGACCCTCTGCCCCCCTGGCCGCCCGCCGCCGGCTGCGCCTGTCGCCCTGGTCCGCCGGGGCGTTGGTGATCGCGGCCGTGGTGTTGCTGCCGATACTGTCGGTGATCTGGACCGCAGCCTGGCCCGAGACCAACATCTGGCCGCATCTCGTCGCCACCACCCTGCCGCGCTACCTTGGCAACTCGTTGATCCTGATGGGCTCTGTCGGGGCGCTGACCGGCGTGGTGGGCAGCGGCGCGGCCTGGCTGATCACCCGCTACCGCTTCCCGGCAAGCCGCTGGCTGGAGTACCTGCTGCTGCTGCCCATGGCGATCCCGGCCTATGTCGGGGCCTATGCCCTGGTCGATTTCCTGGAATACTCGGGCCCGGTGCAGTCCGGCCTGCGACAGCTCTTCGGCTGGTCCAATGCGCGCGACTACTGGTTCCCCGAGGTGCGCTCGATCGAGGCGGCGGTGCTGGTGCTCTCGGCCTCGCTCTATCCCTATGTCTACCTGCTGTCCCGCGCGGCCTTCCGCGAGCAGTCCGGCGGCGCGGAAGAGGTCGCACGGTCGCTGGGCCGCGGCCCCTGGCGGCGGTTCGTCAGCATCGGCCTGCCGATGGCCCGCCCCGCCATCGCCGCCGCCGTGGCCATCGTGATGATGGAGACGGTGAACGATTTCGGCACGGTGGACTACTTTGCGGTGCAGACGCTGACCACGGGCATCTTCTCGGTCTGGCTGCAAAGCTACAATGCCGGTGGCGCGGCGCAGATCGCCTGCGTGATCCTGGCGCTTGTCGTGGCGCTGGTGCTGCTGGAGCGCGGCTCGCGCCGGCGGCTGCGCTACTACAACCTCTCGAGCCGCCATCGCCCGGTCGAACGTCAGCCCCTCGGCGGGTTGCGCGCCTGGGCGGCTTTCCTCGCCTGCACGTTGCCCTTTGCCCTGGGCTTCCTGCTGCCGGGAGCGGTGATCCTGTCGCATGCGCTGCGGGTGCCCGAGGCCTGGGTCGACCCCGGCCTGTTGCGCGCGCTGCTGCACACGCTGACGGTCTGCGGGCTGGCGGCGATGATTACCGTTCTGGCGGCGGTCTTCCTGGTCTACGGGGTGCGGCTCTCCGGCGCCCGCCTGCCACGCCTGCTGATGCCGGTCACCACCATCGGCTATGCTGCCCCGGGCGCGGTGCTGGCGGTCGGCATCCTGGTGCCCCTGGCCGGTCTCGACCATCGCCTGGCCGACGGGCTGGAGGCGCTGACCGGCCGCGATCCGGGCCTGCTGCTGACCGGCACCGGCTTTGCCCTGGTGCTGGCCTATTGCGTGCGCTTCTTCGCCATCGCCCAGGGCGCGGCGGACAGCGCCATGGGCCGCATCCCGCCCTCGCTGCCCATGGCGGCGCGCTCGCTGGGCCGCAACCGCCGCGCGGTGCTGCGAGAGGTGCATTTCCCGCTCATCCGCGGCTCACTCGCCTCGGCCCTGTTGCTGGTCTTCGTCGATGCGGTGAAGGAACTGCCCGCCACCCTGTTGCTGCGCCCCTTCAACTACGACACCCTGGCCACCCGGGTGCACGAAAAGGCCAGCCTGGAGCAACTGGGAGAGGCCTCTCCCGCCGCGCTGATGGTCGTCGCGGTAGGGCTGGTCGCGGTGGCCCTGCTGGCCCGCGCGAACCGCTGAGCGAGCTCTTGATCCGCCGTGTCATTCCGCGTAAACGGCTCGGGATGCCCCTATAGCTCAGCTGGTAGAGCAACTGATTTGTAATCAGTGGGTCCGCGGTTCGAGTCCGTGTGGGGGCACCATAACTCACTGAAAATAAAACAAATTTTTCGTATGCCTGTGTATGCGTCCGAACGTCCGAATTCGTCCGAGTCGGACGGTGACCGCATTCGGATGCGATGTGTAGTGGCCTTCACTGGGCGCCGCGCGCTGCGGCGGCCAGCCGCAGCAGCGGTGACATCACTTGCGAATTCGGTGCGATCGACAGGAGTGCCTCGAGACCATCGAGGCTGACCCGAGCCCCCTGCATGTCGAGTCCTGCCTCGAGCCCAAGGAACTGGAACGGTTCGCCGCAGTCCTCGCACTTGACCCGAACCTCGGCCATGAACCGGCCGGTGTCCTCAAGTCTCGCTACCTTCACGCTGGCGCCGAAATTAGTATGCTTGCAAGCCATTGCTTCGTTCCTTACTCGCTCTCGCCTTCGTATCCGAAGGCGACGGTGTATTCGGCTGCCTCTGATAGCGTGTCAGCCAAGCGTCTATGTCCGTTTCCACGTTCGCGGACAGCTTGCTTACGTAGCCATTCTGAGGCTTTCCTTAGGTCACCGCGGGACGCGGCAGCGCGGCCGGAGCTTTCGCCCTCCCAGCCTGGAGGCATGAGAAATCCAGCGGCCGAGCGATGGCCTCCCCCACCGTAAGATGCCGCGATCTCCGAAACATCGAGGCCGTCGGCGCGCGACCGCAGCGAGAAGGCCCGCCCTTTCGGTCCGTCGACATAGGTAGCGGCAAAGGGTTCGCCGACCGCCATGGCGCCGGCGGTATCGGACGCTAACGCGTATGGAGCTGCAGCGACCGGCACATTGTATCCGCCGATGATCATGCGGCGCTGCGAGACATCCATCACCTGGCGCACCATCTTGTCGTGGGCGCGCAGGATTGCCTCACCTTCGGCCGCCACCCGGCCGATATCGGTATCAGCCTGCAGGCGGGCGTCCAGATCGTCCCAAGTGGACCAGGTCATTTCGTGGGAGGCGATCACCGCATTGATCTCGCGGGATTGGTCGATATTCCAGCGCCAGAGGTCCCGATCGGCAACGACCTCGACCAGGAACGGTCGCTGTCCGCCGCAGAAGTAGTCCCAGGCCATTTGCGCACCACTGCGCTCCATGTCGAACAGTGCCACAGGATTGCCGGCATTGGCGCGCTGCACCTCCCAGGTCTCTGCCGGTTTAGGCATCGCTGCCAGATCAGCTTGGGCGGTCTTGTGGTGATCGAGGACCAATATCGATCGGGCTTTCAGGGCCATGCGCTCAAGCACCGCCCACTTGTAGCTGAAATCCACGATGATGACGTCAGCGCCGAGGACACTTGGCGGCTCGCTTCCGTAGCCGGCCGGAACGAAAGTGACGCTGTTACCGAGCGCCATCCGAACACACCAGGCGGCGGTAAAGCCGTCCGCGCAGTTGGCGTGGTAGATGCAGATAGTCGTGGTCATGTGGGGTCTCCTAGGTCAGCTGGCCGGGGAGAGGGCGCGTCTTCTCGCTGCTGCGATCGTGCTCGATCGCCTTTTCGCTATCTGCGGTGCGCCAATCCGGCCAGGTCCGCGCCTCGTTGCGGGCCTGTTTCGCAAGGATCAGCCTGCAAGCGAGGTCAGCGACGAATTCCGGATCCCCACGAACGCCGGTGCAATATGCGAGGCGGCGGGTCAGCCCGTCCAAGGCCAGGATCACAACGTCAACCCATTCGTCCGACTCACCGTTGGAGGTTTGCACCTCCACGAGCTCTTTCCGAATATGATCAATTACGCCCGCAGTTCGCACGCCGGGGCCGTAGGTCGCGTGGCTAAATGCCATCTGACGGATAAGATGCTGCTTAAGGTCCATTCTGTTGCCTCCTGGCAGGTGACTAGCTGGGCTTTGAAGGGGCGGTCGTCATCGCGGCCACGGTTTTCCGGTGGAACGCTTCGAGCTCGTCCACCCACTGCTGCATGAAGATGAGGTCGCCATCGGTCTCGCTTATCCCGTCGTCGAGACCGGCGGTCATCACGGCAAACAGTTCGGCCGCACCGGCAAAGAAGCAGATGCGCATCTCACGTAGCTGGTCAGGGCTGGCGTTTGGGTAGGCCGAGGCAGTGAAAACCTTGAAACACTCGTCTATCAGCCTCCCTCGCCGCGCCATTTTGCGGATCCGGTCGCGGGTCATTTGGTCAATGCTGGGCATGTTCGCTCCTAGGCAAGGGATGGTCGGAATTGCAGGTCGGACAGGGATGCCCGCGCCTATTTGCAGAAATGGTCCAGGTGTCGTGGATCCATCCGGTATCGTGGCCGCATCGACTGCAGGTGAAGCGGATGCCCTTCGCGCCGCCTGGAAGGTGCCCTGCATCTTCGATATGCATGCGGATGATGCGCCGGCGGGGTATGTCCTGGTCTGGAAAGAGATATGGCTGGCGTCGGCCCATCTAGAACACCAGCGCCCCGACCAGAATTCCGGCGCCGAAGATGCACCATCCGATGATCGCCAGCACGAAACCTGTGCCGTGCGGCGCCTCCCTGTTCTCTCTGGGCGCGTTATCTCGCATCTCTCTCCTCCAGTTCTACAAGGCCCGGGCCGGATCGCGTCGGCAGGGCGAGCAAAGACGGTTGCCAGGCCCGGAGCTGATGAAGCGATCCCCACAACACAGGCAGGCACGGTCCCGCTGCCGGGATTGCTTCTCGAGGCGCGTCGCGGCGCCGACGGCGGTGTACTCGCAGGAAAAGTGAGGGCTGACCCGCTCGGCACCGTTGAACACCGCCCAGCTTCTGCCAGATCCCCTGACGTCCAGATGCAGCCCGTTGCTCACGCGGCTTCCTCCTGGTGCCTGGCCACCCGCCACTTCGGGTGCAGCATCACGTTCAGCTCGACCATGATCGCCCGGCAGACCCGCCGCATGTGCAGGCTGTCGCTGCTGTCGGCGTGACGCTGGGCCTTGGCGCGGATCGCGTTGAGGCGGCGGATCTCTTTGGCTGAACGGTTCATGTCTCGTCCTCCTCTCGGCCGGGCCGGCGGATCGCGCCGATCGCGCGGCTCGAGGTCTCGAAGCTTGCCGGCATGTAGGTGGTCGTCAGCTGCGCGTTCTGCGCGGCCGTGTTGCCCAGGACATCGCCCACGTCGCTCTTCGAGGCGCCGCCCTGGCGGGCCCAGACGGCCCCGGTGCGGCGCAGGTCGCGGAACTGGATGGTGGCGCAGCTGGCCAGCGTCTCGGCGGCGCGCTTGCGCAGCGCGGCCCAGTCCTTCTGGAACTCGTCGATCCGCCAGAGGCCATTGCGGCCGGGCAGCAGCAGGGCGTCCGGATCGTTGGTCTCGCGGTGCCGGCGCTCGATCAGCGCCAGGTTCTCGGGGTGGACGGGCAGGCCGCCCTCGGTGCCACGCTTGGCGCGGGTGAAGATCCAGGCCCAGCCCTTGCGCTCGATGACGCGGTCGCCCTCGAGGGCGGACCAGGTGACCTGGCGAAACGCGCCGACCCGGGCAGCCAGGACATCGGCCTGGCGCTGGCCCTGGAAGAGCGAGAGGCGCATGGCATCTGCCACGGCTCGGGCGCGCGGGGTGGCGAGATCCTCGGCCGCGGCCTCGAGGGCGGCGAGCTCGTCGGTGGTCAGGATCCGGCTGCGCGGCGCCGGCACCTCGAGCCCGAGGCGCAGGCAGGGGTTGGAGTTGTGGGCGCGCCACTCGATCCGCTCGGCGTAGGACATGAGGATCGACATCATGGCGATCAGGCGCTTCGCCTGGGTTTGGCCGCGCTCTCGCTGCAGGCTCTTGCCCCAGCGATACATCACGCCGTGGGTCAGATCCCCGACCAGCTCGTCGCCCCATTTCTCCTCGATGACCTTCAGCCAGCCGCGGTAGCTGCGCTGCGTCGCGGGCTTGACCTGGTCCAGCTCGTCCTGGCGGTAGCCGGCAATCAGCGCGCCAACAGTGCGGTGGCCACGGCGGGCCTCGTCCGGACCGACGCCGTCGCGCTGCGCCCGCCGGGCCTTCTCGGCTTCGCGCTTGGCCTGGGTGACGGTCCAGCTGGGGCGGTCGACGTCGAGTTCGATCGAACAGAAGCCGAGATCCCGCTGCGGCGCGGTCGGTTCCCACCAGACCCGCCAGCTGCCGTCCGCGCGCTGGCGCTGGCGCAGGCCCGTGACCTTGTCGGTGATCGGTGGCTTGCGGGTCCGGCTCACTGGATGGTCCCCCGGGCGCCGGCCTTCTGGCGCACCTGGACGATCCAGTTGCGGATCGCGCTAGGCAGGCCGCTGGTGCTGGAGGCGCGGAAGCCCAGCATGGAGAAGAAGACACCGGTGATGCCTTCGCTGATCTTCGCCGGCGCATCGCGACGGGTTTCCAGGGCGTGCTTCAGCTCACGCAGCTCTTCGCGCTGCCGGCGGCGGCTGGCCTCGTAGTCGTCGAGGTTGAAGGGCGTGAGCCCCGCGACCATGGCCTCGAGTTCGTCCGCGGCGCTGAGCACCAGCTGGCGGTGGGATTGGTCGGCAAAGTCCTTCATGCGCTTGCTGCCTTCTGCATGAGCCTGTCGGCCCTGGTCTTCGGAACGGGTGCCTGGTGCTGCTGGTCCGTGGGGGCGAGCCCCTGGCGTTCGATCCAGGCGAAGATCGCGGTGCGGCGCCAGAGCAGCGGCCGCTTGGAGTGCGGCATCGGCGGCGGGAAGTCGTGGTCCCGTTCCAGCCAGTCGCGCTTGGCGTTGAAGCTGGGCAGGGACATCTGCAGCAGCTGCGCGACCTCGGCGGTCGGGATGAAGATCGGGGTGGCGTCTGTCATGGCGGAGCCTCCAGGCTGTCCAGGATTTCCGAAACCCGGCCGGCCAGCGGCAGCTGGACGGCGCGGGAGGCGACGCGGGCAAAGGTCATGTTGGTGCGGCTGGCGCCGGGCAGGGCGGCGAGGGCATCGGCCCAGCGGTCCGCCCAGGGCGTGTCCTCAAAGACGCGCACCAGGAAGGCGACGGACCGGCCGGAGGCGACGCAGAGCGCCGGCGTCTCCGGCCGGATCCGCAGGCCGCCATAGGCGAGCTGGCGGTTGGCGGCCTGTGCCTCCGCGCCGTCCCATCCCAAGGCGGCGCGGATCCAGTCGGCCAGGAAACGGGGCACGTCTCCGGCCGGGAAATAGGGGTGCCCCAGCAGATGCGCGAGGCAGTCGGCCCCGGTCTCAGCAGAGCGGTAGCCGTCGGTGACATTGATCCCGACCAGCTTCTGGCCCGGTTTCAGGCTGCGCCTGGCCATGCGCTCGGCCTCGGCCGCGCTGCCGGCGGGAATGGTGTAGTGACGGCATAGCTCTTCCGTCACGGTCGCGCGGTAGTGGCGCAGACCGTCCATCTTGGTCAGGGTTGTCATGGGGCTACCTTGTCAGGTGGTTTCCGCTGCCTTGTTCACGTCCTCGGGGCCGTCCAGGACCAGGGCGAACGAAAGGGCGTTCAGCATTTCGCGGGTGGTGGAATAGGCGCCAAGCTCTCGGCCCATGATGCTCATGTCGGCAGATCGCTGGCTGATCACCCAGCCGCCGTTGGGAAGAGGGCGGAGGATCAGCGGCTCGTCCAGCTTGAAGACGCCAATCGTGGGGTGGTCACTGTGCATGATCACGCCCTCCCTACGCTGCTGCCAGCAGCTCGCCATCGAGCGAGAGGCGGATCATCGGATACTTGAACCACTGGTCCGGCCCGCCGTTCTTGCGGAAGTGGACGATGCGATCCTCGTGCAGGCGCTCGACGTCGACGACGTGTTCGCCGTTGGCGTAGAGCCAGGAGCAAAGCCCGGCATCCTCGATCACGCCGGTTTCGAAGTTGACCGTCAGGCGGATCAGGTCCTGGCCCCGGTCTTCGAGTTCGATCTGGTATGCCATGCTGACCTCTTCGGGATGTTGTCCCCGCGTGCGCCCTGCGCGGGGAGTGGGTGGGACCGGGCCGGTAATGTGGGGACTGACCGGGGGCGCCCCGCCGGGACCTCAGGCGTCCGCGAGGGACGCGCGATGCTGGTCGAGAAGGATGATGTTGCTGTCGCCGGTGATCGTGCGGCAGGCCTCGCGGCGCAGGAGCAGCTCGTCGAAGAGCGGACCCATGGCCGACAGCAGCGCAACGCATTCGGCGTCAGTCAGGTTGTCGCCGCGGTAGGCGGCATAGGCGTAGTCGCGAAGGGAGCGCAGCTGCCGGTTATCTACCGGCCCCGGCCGCGCAAGCGGGATGCTGTCGTGATGAGCCACAATGGCCTCCTGAGCTGTCTCTGCTCAGGAAGTTAGGAGTTGTGACCCGTGACCGTCAATACAAAAAAAGTGAAAAAATCAAATTTAGTGCAGCACGGGTGTCGCGAATAGTGAAAACCTGTTCGATGTTGGGTCGAGGGTGTAGCCGATGGTTACGGTAGTGCTCTTGCCTGGCTCGTTGATCAGGATTGTATCTGAATGGACGAAGTCGCGGACGGTGCTGGAAACGTTTTGGTGGCTGGTGTTCGCCTTGATCGCCGCCCATACCTCCTCACGCTGCGCTCCCGAAAAGGTTGTTGAGCAACTTATTTCCTTGGGGTTGGTGACTTGCGCGATCTCCCAGTGTGTCCATGCGCCGTTGATCGGTAGGGTTACCCAGACCTCGACCTCTCCGCCAGTGTAGTGAGGGGGGCGGTCGAGAAGGTCTGGTTCGGTTAGGACTTTAACTTGCCTGCCGTGTTCGTATCCAGTCAGTGCGCTCATGTCCCCGTTGACGCAGGTGAGGTAGAAGAGCTTGGCTAGTGTATACGAGGTGGCTTGGGCTTGCTCTGAATGGGCCGGAGCGCTCAAGAGGATCGCCAGCACTGATGCCAGGGATGCTGGGGTTACCTTCGCCACGACGCAATGACCTTTCCGCGAATGACCGTATTGATGGTGTCGACCACGCTAATGTCTCGGTGTGCGGGGTCGGCGCTGTCTGCGACTAGGACGGGAGTCTGGAGGCGCCGAAGTGCAGTCTTGTGGCCCGCCTTTGAGCGATGGTGCAGCTCGGCCAGTACGACGTCCCCAGAGCGGCAAGTCTCGGATTGATTTCGGTCGATTACTAGGTGGTCGCCAGGCATGTACCCGGAGAGTTGCATTGCCGAGCTGACTACCGTCCAGATTTCTAAGCCGTCACGTGGGGTGATAAGGCAGTTCGCAATCTTCTGTGCGGAGATCTTCTCGTGGTTGGAGCCTTGTAGGGGGAGGGCGTCCGCGTCAGTCTGGTTCTCTCTGAGCCGCTTTGCATGTTGCGGCGCAAGATAGCTACTTACTCTCCGGTCTGACTGGTCCACGCTGCCCGGTGCATCATTCTCGGCGCCTGGCGAGGTCACTCCTGCATGGAGCAGGACTTCATCTATTGGAACATTGAGGGCATCTGCGAAGGCTTGCGCCCATTCGAGCGACATCTTTTGTCGGCCAGTGTAGATCCGGGAAACGACGGATCGATCGCGACCCAGGTGGTTCGCGATGTCTTCAGCTGTGATGCCAGCCTTTTTCTGCTGAGCTTTGAACCATTTGTCATCCATCGTGACAGCAGGTAAGCGCCTCTTGCCACACATTCATGGGTGAAAAACTCAAAATTTGTGTTGCGCTGCAAATTGTGTGCGCGCTAAGTCTGGTGTCATGAGTAACCACCTGACACCAGTGGCTGTAGCCGAACGCATCATCGGGCCGATCGAGAAGATCGCCCTGATATGCGGCTATTCCGACAAGGCCGGCTACGGGTGGCGCCACTCCTCCAGCCGCCGACGCGAGGGCGACTTCCCCACCATGGGCGTCGTGCGCAGCATCCTGGCCCATGCCAGCGCGCATGACCTGCCGCTTCGGCCCGAATGGCTGATCTGGGGCGCCGATGCGGCCCAGGTCGAGGCCGCGATCGCCGCCCACCAGGGCGCGACCTCCGTGCCGCTGCTCCGTCCGGAGGTGGCCGCGCAATGAACCTCCCCCTGTCCGCCTGTTGTCCTCATCAGACTTCTGCCTCGGCGGACGGGATCACTGTCTCGGCGCGCATGCTCTCTTCTGCGCGCCGGGACCTTTTCCAATTCCCATCGGCTGCAGGGGCGCTTGCCCCTCGGCCGGGCGCGGGACGGGTCAGATGCGGGCAAGGCCCGCGCCCGCGCCGAAACACCGCCGCCGAGCAGACCGCCTTTCCTTCGGGGCGGGGCGGCGGCGAAGGCGCGGCCGGGACCAGGGCGGCTCCCGGCTGCGCCCGTCCGGGGGCCGATCATGGTCGGTCGTGACGAAACCTTCCTGAAGACCCGCGCCTGGGTGGCGGGGATGCAGGCCCGCCACTCGCCCGAGGTGGACCTGCGGCTGCTGGAAGATCTGCGCTGCAGTGCCGAGGCGCTGGACGAGACCAGCACCCTGCGGGCGCTGATCCTGGATTTCCGCCAGGCGCTGCAGGTGGCGGGACGAGATGCGGCGCAACGCGCTGCGGCGGGGAAGGCCCTGACCGACGGCATTCATCATCTGACGCTGGCCGAGGTCGGCGAGAACGCAAGGAGGATCTCCGGTGACTGAGCGTATGACGATGTCCGACCAGATCGCGGTGAATGCCGCGCTGGCCCTGGTGCTGACCGTGGTTCCCGATGCGGGCCGCGAGCGCATGCACCTCGATATCCTTCGCCTCGAGGCGGCGCGGATGCGCGAGGGGCGGCCGCTGTTCGATCCCTTCATCGCGGCCGCCAAGGAACTGGTCGAGGCGGACAGCGGCGTCGGGCGCCGGCGGGGCGACTGGAGCTCGGCCATGTGGCGCATGAAGGATGCGCTGGTCCGGATCGTCGAATGGCGCCTGGGTGAGGCCCAGGAGGTCATGCGCTCCTCCACCCACACCCGGGAGGAAGCGGCATGAGCCTGGACGAGCTGAAGGCCGAGCTGAACCGTGAGATGATCGAGGCCCAGGCCCGCCAGCGGGCGGTCGACCTGGTCGAGACGGCCGCCGAGGCGGTGCGGGTCCTGGCTCTGCCAGTCGAGCTGCAGGCTATCGGCGGCGAGCTGGTGCTGCGGGTGACCGTGTTCGAGCCCATGGTGGTCACATGCAAGCTCGCCTCGGACGCGGGCGGCCACGATGTCGTGAGCCCGGCGCCGGTCCAGGAAGAGGATGCTCCGCGCCCGGAGGAACCGGCCGACGGCGAACCGGCGCAGACCGGCGGAAAATCTGCAGCGGAGGGGCCGAGCAAGGAAGAGGCCGATTTTGCGCCCGCAGCTCTGCCGAAGGACGCGCCGGTCGCCCTGAAGTTGGTGCAGTCGCATCTGAATGCCGTTGGCTACGCCGCGCCCTGGACCCCCGAACTCGATTGCAAGCTGATCGCCGGCCTCACCGGTGGCCGCAAGTTGCCGGCCGTCGCGGGCGACCTGGGGCTGCCGCTCGAGGACTGCCGGCAGCGTTTTGCCTTCCTCTGCCCCGAACCGGGCTTCGAGGCGCAATCCCGTCTGCTGAAGGTCCTGCAGCACAGGGCCGGCCAGACACAACCCGAGAAGGAGTAGGACATGGATTTCGGAGACGCGCTGCGCGCGCTGAAGGCAGGCGCCAAGGTTGCCCGGCAAGGCTGGAACGGAAAGGGGATGTGGATCGCGCTGACCCCGGGTTCAGCGTTCGAGGCGGCCCATGCCAAGTGCGGCCACGCTGCAGCCAAGCGCGCGGCGGAGCTGCAGCCCGATGACGAGATCGAGCTGCTGCCGCACATCGACATGCGCGCGGCCGACGGCTGCATGGTGGTGGGCTGGCTGGCCAGCCAGACCGACATGCTGGCCGAAGACTGGGTGGTGGTCGAGTAATGCCCGCCCCCCTCCGCCAGACCTACAGCCTCGACGAGATCAAGCACATGCTGATCGCGCAGCTGGAGGGCGTCGTCGCGCGCTATGCGCCGCCGGCGGAGGGGAGCCATCGCGCCCATGGCAAGTATTTCACCCTCAACCCCGGGCGCGCCGATCGCCGGGTGGGCAGCTTCTGCATCACCATGTCCGGGCCGAGCGCGGGGCGCTGGAACGACTATGCCGTGGGCGATGTGCCGGGGCAGGGCTTCGGTGACGTGATCGACTTGATCGCCCTCTCTCTCGGCTGCAGCAACACGGAAGCCCTGCGCGAGGCCCGGGCCTTCCTTGGCCTGCAGACGGCCAGCGCCGAGGACGTGGCGCGGCACCGGCAGGCTGCAGAGCGGGCCAAGCGCCTGCAGGCCGAGGCGGTCGCACGTGACCAGGAGAAGCGCGAGGGCCGCGCCCGGGCCGCCCGTGCCATCTGGCACAGCGGCCGCGCGCAGCTGCGCGACACGCCGGTGGATCGCTATCTGCGCGGCAGGGGGATCGACCTGTCGCGCCTCGGCCGCCAGCCCGGCGTGCTGCGCTACGTCTCGCATTGCCGCTATTACCACGAGGATCCCGACACCGGAGAGATCTTCGAAGGTGACTATCCCGCCATGGTCGCGGCCGTGACGGACCGCCAGGGGAAGACGGTGGCCTGTCACCGCACCTGGCTGGCCATCGGTCCGAACGGCTGGGGCAAGGCCGCAGTGCCGGCGCCGAAGAAGGTGCTTGGCGACTATGCGGGCGCCTACATCCCAATCTGGAAGGGCAGGGGGCCGCGCGGTGGCAAGCCGGCGGCCCTGCACCAGGCGGAGCCCGGGCAACATGTCTACATCGCCGAGGGGATCGAGGACGCGCTTTCGGCTGTGCTGCTGCTCGAGGGCGAGGCGCGGGTGCTCGCGGCGATCTCGTTGTCGAACCTCGGCCGGATCCAGCTGCCCCCAACGGTCTCGAGGGTCACCCTCATTGCCGACCAGGACGAGAACACCGCTGCCCGTACTGCGCTCGATCGCGCAATCGAGCTGCATCGCGCCGCCGGCCGGGAGGTCCGGCTGTGGCGG
>NZ_AFPM01000009.1 GCF_000220565.1 Oceanicola sp. S124
CCTGGACGTGGTAGGTGCAGGGCTACCTGGACGAGTTCGGAGAGGCAGGCGTGGCACGCTTCTTCGAGACCACCGACGGCTGGGGCGCCCCGATACGCGACGACCGCGCCGCGCCGCTCTACCCCCGCGCGCAGAAGTTGAGCCCGGCAGAGCGGGCGCTGGTCGATCGCTGGTTGGCGAAGCTGGGCTGAGGCGCCCTAGCCCAGCACCTCGCGCCAGGAATGACGCGGGCTGAAGCCGACCATCTCCCGCGCCTTGCGGTTCGAGAAGAAGGTCTCGCGCGGGCCCATCTCGGCCCGGACCTCGACACCGGGATAGAAGCGCTCGATCACCTCGGCGCTGGTGATGCCGACCGACATGTCGTCATTGGAGACGTTGAACACCTCGTAGCCGAGGCCATCGGTCTTCAGGCAGCAATCGACCATGTGACCAAGGTCGCGGGCGTCGATATAGGCGAAGATGTTGCGCCGGCGCAGGGCCGGGTCCGTCATGAAGGCCGGGAACATCGTGGCGTACTCGTCGGGCTCGATCACGTTGTTGATCCGCAGCCCGTAGATGTCGCTGCCGCTGCGCGCCTGGAACGAGCGCGCCGTCGCCTCGTTGCAGACCTTGGACATGGCGTAGCTGTCATGGGGCACGGTGGGATGGGTCTCGTCCACCGGCACGAAGGCGGGCTTCACCTCGCCATGGGCGAAACAGATGCCGTAGGTGGTCTCCGAGCTGGCGAAGATGATCTTGGGCACGCCCAGCTTCACCGCCGCCTCGATCACGTTGTAGGTGGTCAGGGTGTTCTGCCGGAAGCATTCGCCGTCGGTGCCGATCATGACACGCGGAATGGCGGCGAAATGCACCACCGCATCATAGGTCGGCACGCCTGCGCCCGCGTCCAGCTCTGCCCCGTCGACGAACTGGGACATGGCGCCGATGACCTGCCCCGCGTCGCAGAGATCGACCAGAAGCTCGGGGCAGTCCAGCCCCGAGGGCGTCCGGTCGACATTGACCACGTGATGCCCCTGCGCCTGCAGGTGCCTGACGGCCCATCGGCCCGCCTTGCCGCTGCCGCCGGTGAAGAAAATCCGCATGTCGTCCTCCGATGTCCGGCACCCCGAGGTGCCTTCCCCTTGCTGGCGCGATGATGGGCGGAGGGCCGCCGGGGTGCAACCGGTCCGCCCGCCGCCGTGGTCGAAGGGTGCCCCCGGGGCATCACCCCAGGGCCGGGGCGCCGCCGATCCAGACCGCCCGCACGGCGCGGTCATCGCCCATCATGATGGTCGGGAAGACCGCCTCCCAGAGATCGCCCGCCAGCGCGGCGCGCTGCGCGATCGCCGGGGTCGAGGCGAGGTCCAGCACCACCACGTCGGCCTCGGAGCCGGGCGCCAGGGTCCCGATCCGGTCCGCCATGCCGACAGCCCCGGCCGACCCGGCCGTCGCCAGCCAGAGCAGCTGCGAGGGATGCAGCGGCGTGCCGCGCAGCTGGCCGATCTCGTAGGCTGCCGCCATGGTGCGCAGCATCGAGAAATCCGACCCGCCGCCGGTATCCGTCGCCAGCCCCACCTTCAGCCCGCGCGCCTTCAGCCCGGCCATGTCGAACAGGCCCGAACCGATGAAGGTGTTCGAGGTCGGGCAATGCACCACCGAGGCGCCGGTCTCGGCCAGCCGGTCGATCTCGCGCGGCTCGAGGTGGATGGCATGGCCGAACAGCCCCCCCTCGCGCAGCAGGCCATGGGCTTCGTAGGTATCCAGGTAATCCCGCGCATCGGGGCGCAGGCTGCGAACCCAGGCGATCTCGTCCAGCTGCTCGCTGAGGTGGGTCTGCATCAGGCAGTCGGGGTGCTCGGCCCAGAGCGCCCCCATGGCCTCGAGCTGCTCTTCGGTCGACGTGGGGGTGAAGCGCGGGGTGATGGCATAGCCGATGCGGCCCTGCCCGTGCCAGCGCTCCAGCAGCGCCTTGCTGTCCTCATAAGCGGTGCGGGCAGTGTCCAGCAGGCCGTCGGGCGCATTGCGATCCATGCAGGTCTTGCCGCCGATCACCCGCTGTCCGCGCTTCAGCGCCTCGGCGAAGAAGGCCTCGGCGCTGCCCGGGTGCACGGTGCAGAAGCTGACCATCGAGGTCGTGCCATGGGCCGTGGTCAGGTCGAGGTAGCGGGCCGCGATCTCGGCGGCATAGGCAGGGTCGGCGAACTTCAGCTCCTCGGGGAAGGTGTAGCTGTTCAGCCAGTCGATCAGCCGCTTGCCCCAGCTGGCGATCATCGCGGTCTGGGGATAGTGCACATGGGCATCGACGAAGCCCGGCAGGATCAGCCCCTCGCCGTAGTCGACCACCCGGGCCTCCGGATGGGCCGCCCTGAGGGCCTCGGCCCCGCCCCGCGCGACGATCTCGCCACCGCGCAGCAGGACCCCGCCGTGACGCTCGTAGAGGACGCTCTCGGCAGGGTCGCCGACAAAGGGATCGCCGGTGAAGTCCACCAGTTGCCCGGTCAGCAGAATATCCTTTGCCATGGTCACCCTCCCGGCTTGCCGAAGCCCTGCGCCCCGGTGCATGAGCGGCAGGATATCCGTACCGGCAAGGGGGGTAAACTGCGCCTCCGCCATTGTTTCCCCGCCCCGGGGACCGATATGATCGCCTGAGCAGAAAGAGGGCCGCCCATGACCGAGATCGAGCAGGACATCGACCCCGAAACCGGCCCCGAGGCCGAAACCGGCAGCGAAGAACAGGGCTATACCCTCGACCGCAAGACGGTGGCGGCGATCCTTTACGCGGTCGATACGGACGACCGTGAGCAGCTGATCCAGCTGATGGAACCGCTGCACGCCGCCGACATCGCCGACGTGCTGGAACAGATCAACGCCTATGACCGGCGCCGGCTGGTGCTGCTCTATGACCGCGAGTTCGACGGCGAGATCCTGTCGGAACTGAACGAGGGCATCCGCGAGGAGGTCATCGGCCTGCTGACGCCCGAGGTCCTCAAGGACGCGGTGCGCGAGCTTGATTCGGACGACGTGGTCGACCTTGTCGAATACCTCGAGGAAGAGCAGCAGGAAGCGGTGCTCGACGCGCTGGAGGACAGCGACCGCCACGCGGTGGAACAGGCCCTAGCCTACCCCGAGGAATCCGCCGGCCGCCTGATGCAGCGCGAGGTGGTGGCGGTGCCTGAATTCTGGACCGTCGGCCAGGCCATCGACATGATGCGCGAGCGCGAGGACCTGCCCGAGCAGTTCTACCACGTCATCCTGATCGACCCGAAGATGCGGCCCGTGGCCCATGTAACCCTGGGCAAGCTGATGGCCTCGCCGCGCCGCGCCGCGCTGTCCGAGATCACCGAGCCCAGCTTCCGCACGATCCCCGCCATGCAGGACGAGGGCGACGTGGCCTATGCCTTCAACCAGTACCACATCATCTCGGCCCCGGTGGTCGACGAGGATGACCGGCTGGTCGGCGTGATCACCATCGACGATGCGATGATCGTGCTGGACGAGGAACACGAGGAGGACATCATGCGCCTCGCCGGTGTCGGCGAGGGCACGCTGAACGACCGGGTATCCGAGACCCTGAAGCAGCGCCTGCCCTGGCTGGCGGTGAACCTGCTGACGGCGGTGCTGGCCTCGCTTGTGATCTCGGCCTTCGACGAGACCATCGCCCAGTTCGTCGCCCTGGCGGTGCTGATGCCCATCGTCGCCTCGATGGGCGGCAATGCCGGGACGCAGTCCCTGACCGTGGCGGTGCGCGCCATCGCGACGAAGGACCTTACCGGCTCGAACGTCTGGCGGGTGATCCGGCGCGAACTGGCGGTCGGCCTGCTGAACGGCCTGGCCTTCGCGCTGACCATGGCAGCGCTGACGCTGCTGTGGTTCGGCAACGTGAAGATCGCCCTGGTGCTGGCGCTTTCGATGGTGATCAACCTCGCGGTGGCGGGGCTGGCGGGCATCGGGGTGCCGGTGCTGCTGGATCGGCTGAAGGTCGACCCGGCGCTGGCCTCGGGCACCTTCGTGACCACGGTCACCGACGTGGTGGGCTTCTTCGCCTTCCTCGGCCTCGCCGGTCTGGTGCTGTTGTGAGCCTCGCCGAGCAGAAGGCGCAGGCCCGCAAGGCCGCTTTCGCCCGCCGCAGGCTGGCGCATGAGACCGCCGGGCCGGGCCGCGCCGGGCTGCTCTCCTCGGTCCTTGCCGGCTATCGTGGCGTGCCACTGGCAGGCTACCGGCCGATCCGCACCGAGATCCCGCCGACCGCCGCGATGGAGGAAGCCGCCGCCCACGGCCCCGTCGCCTTGCCGGTGATCGAGGCCGAAGGCCAGCCCCTGCGCTTCGCCCGCTGGGAACCGGGCTGCGCCATGGTGGCGGGCCCCTTCGGCGCCGAGATCCCCGCCACGCTCGACTGGGTCACGCCCGAGATCCTCATCGTCCCCCTCGTCGCCTTCGACCGCGCCGGCAATCGCCTCGGCTACGGCGGCGGTTTCTATGACCGCACGCTGGAACTGCTGCGCGCCGCCCGCCCCACCCTGGCCATCGGCTTCGCCTATGCCGCGCAGGAGGCCGAAAGCCTGCCGCTGGAATCCACCGACCAGCCGCTCGACATGATCGTGACGGAGCACGAGGTCCTCTCCTTCCAGACGTGATCGCCCGGCCGAAGGAAGGGGGGGGCGCTGCCCCCCTCCGCTGCGCGGAGTCCCCCGGAGTATTTTCAGCCTGGTGATGATGCGGGAGGGCGCCCGGATCGGCTCCCTCCTTCTGCATTGAGAGCGTGCGCGCTCTCGATTGAGAGGGCGGGCGCCAATCCGGCATGGCCTGTTCATCACCAGGCCGGAAATACTCCCGCCGGAGGCGCCAACAACGTGCCTGCCCCTGCCATTTCTGGACAATTCGCGCCGGCCATGCTTAGAGGCGGCCAACAGGAGTTCGCCATGACCACCACCCGTTTCGCCCCCTCGCCGACCGGCTATATCCATATCGGCAACCTGCGCACCGCGCTGTTCAACTTCCTGATCGCCCGCAAGGCCGGCGGGACCTTCATCCTGCGGATCGACGATACCGACCAGGAGCGGTCCAGGCAGGAATACATCGACGGGATCATGGAAGACCTGGAATGGCTGGGCCTGACCTGGGATCGGATCGAGTACCAGTCCAAGCGCATGGAGCGCTACCTGGAAGCCGCCGACAAGCTGCGGGACATGGGCCGCTTCTACGAGGCCTTCGAAACCCCCGTCGAGCTGGACCTGAAGCGCAAGAAGCAGCTCAACATGGGCAAGCCGCCGGTCTATGACCGCGCCGCCCTTGCGCTGTCGGACGACGAGAAGGCCCGCCTGCGCGAAGAGCGCGGCCCCGGCGTCTGGCGCTTCAAGCTGGACCAGCACCGGATCAACTGGCAGGACGGCATCCTGGGCGAGATCTCGATCGACGCGGCCTCGGTCTCGGACCCGGTGCTGATCCGCGCCGACGGGCAGATGCTCTATACCCTCGCGTCGGTCGTCGATGACACCGAGATGGGCGTGACCCATGTCGTGCGCGGCTCGGACCACGTCACCAATACCGCCACCCAGATCCAGATCATCGAGGCGCTTGGCGGCACCGTGCCCGGTTTCGCCCATCACTCGCTGCTGACCGGCCCGCAGGGCGAGGCGCTGTCCAAGCGCCTTGGCGTCCTGTCGATCCGCGACCTGCGCGCCCAGGGGCTGGAGCCGATGGCGCTTCTCAGCCTGATGGCGCGCCTTGGCTCGTCGCAACCGGTCGAGGTCGCGTCTTCCATCGAGGAGCTGGCCGAGAACTTCGACCTTTCCACCTTCGGGTCCGCACCGACCAAGTTCGACGAGAAGGACCTGCTGCCGCTGACCGCGCATATCCTGCAGCACCGTCCGCTGGCCGATGTGGCCGAAGCCGTCGCCGCCGCCGGTGTGCCCGAGGACAAGGCCGAGGCCTTCTGGATGGTGGTGAGGGACAATATCGCCACCCTGAAGGACCTGCCCGGCTGGTGGCAGCTGTTCCGTGACGGTGCCGAACCACTGATCGACGAGGAAGACCGCGACTTCATCGCCGAGGCCATGGCGCTGCTGCCGGACGGCCCGCACGACGAGACCACCTGGGGCACCTGGACCAAGGCGGTGAAAGAGCAGACCGGGCGCAAGGGCCGTGGCCTGTTCATGCCGCTGCGCAAGGCCGTCACCGGCATGGACCACGGCCCGGACATGAGCCAGGTGCTGCCGCTGATGCAGGTGATCCGCGCGCGGGGCTGATCGCGGGGCTCCTCTGGGCGGACCCGGATTGATACAGGTCATACGGGGCGCAGGACCGGCAGGTCGGCGCCCCGTTTCCGTTTCAACGGTCGTGAAGGCGCCTCAGCAGGGCGAGAGGAAGACCGCCACCCAGATATCGCCGGCGCGGGCGGTCCCGATGGCCGCGTAGCCGCCCAGCAGGTTGGCACGGTGGCGCGGACTCTCGATCCAGGCGGAGAGTACATCGGCGCCGTCGGACTGACCGCGGGCGAGATTCTCGGCCACGCGGCACCAGGCCACGCCTTCGCGGCTCAGCCTCTCGCCGGGGGTCGAGCCGTCGGACCCGATATGGCTGATCCCGCCGCCCCGTTGCAGGTCTGCCGCGTGGCGCCCGGCCACCTGTACCGCCGCATCCGAGGCCGCGAGCGGCGCGCGCCCGCGGGCTGCGCGGAAGGCATTGATCTCGGCCAGAAGGTCGACGGGCTTCGGCGGCGCGGCGGGGGCGGTCTCGGCCGGGGTGCAGGCCATCAGCAGGGTCATCAGCGCCGGGCCGAGGGCGGAACGCAGGGCGGTCCTCATGCCATCAGCCCCTGTACCAGCCGGGACTGATGCGTCACCAGGGCGCCCAGGTCGAGATGCGGCATCCGGTAGTCGCGCACCACCTGGCGGCCCTCGACCAGCAGGTGGCGGACTTTCATCGGCCCCGCCAGCAGCAGCGCCGCCGGATCCCAGCTGCCCGCGCTCTCGATCCCCGAGACATCCCAGATCGCGATATCGGCGCGCTTGCCCTTGGCCAGCCGGCCGCAATCGGGGCGGCCCAGCACATCGGCGCCACCTCGGGTGGCGATCTCCAGCGCCTCGCGGGCGGACATGGCATCGGCCCCCCGGCTGACCCGTTGCAGAAGCAGGGCCTGGCGCGCCTCGGCCATCAGGTTGCCCGCATCATTGCTGGCCGACCCATCGACGCCCAGCCCCACGTAGACCCCCGCATCCCGCATCGCCCTGACCGGCGCGATGCCGGACCCGAGGCGGCAGTTGGAGCAGGGGCAATGGGCCACGCCAGTGCCGGTGCGCGCGAACATGGAGATCTCGGAGGCATCCAGCTTCACGCAATGGGCGTGCCAGACGTCTTCCCCGGTCCAGCCCAGGTCCTCGGCATACTGGCCCGGCCGGCAGCCGAATTTCTCCAGCGAATAGGCGATGTCCTCGTCGTTCTCCGCCAGGTGGGTGTGCAGCATGACCTTCTTGTCCCGCGCCAGCAGGGCCGCATCGCGCATCAGCTCGCGCGAGACCGAGAAGGGCGAACAGGGCGCCACGCCGACACGGCACATCGACCCCTCGGAGGGGTCATGGAAGGCGTCGATGACCCGGATGCAATCCTCGAGGATCGCAGCCTCGTCCTCGACCAGGATGTCGGGGGGCAGGCCGCCCAGGCTTTCCCCGATGGACATGGCGCCGCGGGTCGGATGGAAGCGCAGGCCGACCTCGGTGGCCGCCTCGATGGTGTCCTCCAGCCGCGCCCCGTTGGGATAGAGATAGAGGTGATCCGCGCTGAGCGAGCAGCCCGACAGCGCCAGCTCGGCGAGGCCGACCATGGCCGAGGTACGCATCTCGTCGGGGCCGAAGCGGGCCCAGATCGGGTAGAGCGTCCTGAGCCAGCCAAAGAGCAGCGCGTCCTGGCCGCCCGGGACGGCGCGGGTCAGGCTCTGGTAGAGGTGATGGTGGGTGTTGACCAGGCCGGGGGTCACCACGCAGCCCGAGGCCTCGATCACCTCGGCGCCGGGCTGGTCCAGCCGCGGGCCGATGGCCTGGATACGCCCGCCCGAGACGAGGATGTCGGCGCCGAGAAGCTCGGTCCGCCGGTCGTCCATCGTCAGGATGTGGTCCGCGTTGCGGATCAGGATCGCCTTGTCCATCCCGCCCTATTCCGCGAAATCGGCCAGCAAGTCCAGCGCGGCGCGGTGCAGCACCGGGTTTGCCGCAGCCAGCACCTGCCCGCCCTGCAGGGCCGGACCGCCGCGCCAGTCGGTGACCAGGCCGCCGGCAGCCTCGATCACGCCGATCGGGCCCTGGATGTCGTAGGGATGCAGGCCGGCCTCGATCACCAGGTCCACCTGCCCGGCCGCGACCAGCGCGTAGGCATAGCAATCCATGCCGTAGCGGGTCAGCTTGCAGCGGCTGGCGACGGCCCGGAAGCCTTCCGCATCGCGCGGGGTGCCCACCTCGGGGAAGGTGGTGAAGATCACCGCCTGCTCAAGCGCCGCAGTGGCGCGCGTGGCGAGGGGCCGTTCGCCCTGCGGGCCGGTCATCCCGCCCTGGCCGAAGCCCCCCCAGAAGCGCTCGCCGGTATAGGGCTGGTCGACCATGCCGAAGAGCACCCGCGCCCCGTCGTTCAGGCCGATCAGCACACCCCAGGTCGGGGTACCGGAGACAAAGCCCCGCGTGCCGTCGATCGGGTCGAGCACCCATGTCAGGCCGCTGTCGCCGGACTCGTGGCCATATTCCTCGCCCAGGATGGCATCCTGCGGCCGGCGGCGGGCCAGGACGGCGCGCATCGCCTGCTCGGCGGCGCGGTCGGCCTCTGTCACCGGGTCGTAGCCACCGGCCAGCTTGTTGTCCTCGCCCAGGTCCGCCTTGCGGAAATGCGGCAGGATCGCCGCGCGGGCGGCATCCGCCATCTCATGGGCCGTGTCCAGGATATCTGTCTGATCCGGTTGCATCTTGCCCTCCTGCGGTCGCGCTGCTGCTGGCGCGCAGGGCTATCCCGTGTCGTGCCGCGAGGCAAGGAGATTGCGGCGCAGATGCCTGTGCGACCACCGTCGCAGGTCGCATGCACATTGGGGAAAGTAAAAGAGAAACGGGCCTTCTGCCCTGCCCTCGTCACCGAGGTCTGTCCTGTGCCACTGCGGGATCTTGCTCCCGTCGGGCCGGGTCCGAGACCCGCCGCGGCCATGTCGCCGCCGGCTGGCCCCAAGATCCGTTTCGCCACCCACGAAACGGGATCTTGCGGAGTATCCTGAGCGTGCCCCGGTGTCCGGGATCCGTCGTTGTCATGGCGCCCGTCTCCGGGCGGCTGCCTGCAGATCAGGCCACGTCGCTCAGCACGCGCGCCAGTTCGAAGAGGCGGCGACGCTGGTTCTCGGGGATCGCATAGTAGGACCGGATCAGGTCCAGGGCTTCCTTGTCCCCCATGACATCCGCCGGAACGGCAGCGGTCGGGTCGGCAACGGCGCCTTCGGCCTCGATGCCTTCAAAGAAGAAGCTGACCGGCACTTCCAGCGCATCGGCGATATCCCACAGGCGGGAGGCGCTGACGCGGTTGGCACCGGTCTCATATTTCTGGATCTGCTGGAACTTGATTCCGACGCGTTCGGCAAGCTGCTGCTGGGTCATCCCGACCAGCCAGCGGCGATGCCGGATTCTCTTCCCCACGTGGACGTCAACCGGATGAGTCATTCGCGGCTCCTGTCGTGGCCATGGACACCCCGCCGGAGGAATCTCCGCGTGGTGACGTCAGGCCTGGTTTTCGTTTTGACACGCCGCACATCCCTACAGCGTGAGAGGATCGTATCAGCTTTCAACTTTGGCGCAACTTAAACGCTCACGAAAGAGCTGACTGACGCAATGGTTAGCTCAATTGTCGGATGTGTATCAAGCTTCGTCCTTTCGCATTCTTGCCGGGCTTTCGGCGTTGCAGCAAGAAACGCATCGGAGCGTCCGGGCTGCGGGATCATTTCTGATCAAACTATCTTTCGGAAATCATTTGAGAATAGAAGAGCCCGGGCGGGCACCCGAAAGCCGCGCCATGGGCAGCAATCCAACGCCCGGGACGACAGAAATCCGCGCTTTCCGGGCGAGCAGATCGCCGTCCTTTGGCTCCTGACCGGGGTCGGCATCCGCTGTTCCGGGCCTGAACGACGGCGCCCCGGGGGCGCTTCGACTCACATTTCCATACGGTGATGCCGTGGCGCCGCGGCGCCCGCACATGCGCCCGCGGGCAAGATCAGCGACACAACCATGGGTAGACCTGCCCCCGTCACAGGACACGAAGACCATGCCGATCGCGCCAGGTGTCGGGCGGATCGCGCCATGACGAAGCCCGCCCCCTGACGGCCACCCCCGCCGCCGCCAGACCACCCGGCCGGACCGCTGCCGCGCTCAGGAGGCGGCGACGCCCGAGCGCTTGGCCCGGCTCAGTTCCTGTCGCCAGGCGAACCGGCCCAGAGAGCTGCCCTGCCCCTCGCCCGGCGTCGCCGGACGCAGCGCGGTGTGATCCGCCGCATAGCCCAGGCGCAGCATCTCGGCCATCCGCTCGAGCACCTCGCCGGCTCCCCGGTCCTGGCGGTACATGCAGATCTTCTGGGTGCCCAGTTCTGGCAGGTCGCCGCCGTGCTCGACCTGGGCCAGCTGCGGCGGCTCGGTGCCCGCGATCATCGCCGTCAGCGCCAGGTCGGCGCTGACCGTTGCCTCGACGGTGCGGTCGCTGGCGGTGTCGACGGCGTTCTCCCAGTCGACCCCCTCGCGCTCCATCGCGCGGATGGTCAGCGGTCGGAACAGGCAGTTGCGCCCCGAGGCATAGCGCAGGGGCCGTTGCCGCCAGGCCTGTCCGCCCGGCGCGCCGATCCAGACCAGCGGCCGCTCGTCGAGGATCTCGCCACGCGCATCCGGATCAGGCTCGGTGGTCAGGATCACGTCGGATTCGCCGCGATCGAAGCTTTCCTTCAGGCTGCGCGTATAGGCCGAGACCAGCTGCACCTTCATCCGCGGAAATTCCTGCGCGAACTGCTGCAGGACCGAGGGCACGACCGGATAGACGATATCATGCGGCACGCCGACGACGATCTCCCCCTCGTAGCTCTTGCAGGTCAGGCGGGTCAGAGCCTCGTCATTCATGTCGATGATGCGTCGGGCATAGCCAAGCAGCTGCTCACCCGCGGGGGTCAGCGCGATGCGACGGCTGGAGCGGTCCAGCAGCGAGATACCCAGGGTCTCTTCGAGGCGTTTCAGCTGCATGGAAACCGCGCTCTGGGTGAAATTCAGCATTCCCGCCGCCTTGGTCACCCCACCGTGGTCGGCTACCGCCACGAAGCTGCGCAGCGAGGTCATGTCCAGATTTCTCATACCATCAATCCCGGTGATATCATCGCTCAGAAACATTCATTTCCAATATTGATCACAGAGGCGCATGTACATCAACAGAAATAATGACTCCTCAGAATCGCATCACGTAGCCGAAAGGTATTGAAGATGAGCACGCAAAGCCTGACGTCCCACGTCTCCGCCCGCCCGCGCGCCGCACGCGCGCCTTTCCTGACCCGTCTCGTCGCCATGCTCGGCGTCCGCCGCGAGCGTCGTGCCCTCGGCACCCTCGACAGCGCGCTGCTGCGCGATATCGGCATCACGGCCAGCGAAGCCCGGCGTGAAGCCGCGCGTCCCGCCTGGGACCTGCCGGTTCGCCCGTTCTGAACATCCCGCCGGGGCACCGCGGATCGCCGCGGCCCCGGTGAATGATTGCCGCCCGGTTCCGGCCCGCGGCACCGGCCTGCGCCACCATCCCGACCCTTCCCGCGTGGCGCGGGCCGCCCCATCTCCCCGTGACCGCCGCTCCCCCCAAGGCGGTCCGCGACTGGTCCGCGGCGCCCGGCAGCAGCTTATTCCATGTTGGCTGCCCGGCCCGCGGCGCCTTTTTTCCCTGACTTTTCAAAACCTGCCATCGAGGCAGGGCCTTGCTGGGCTGGCTCCGCCGTGCCACCGGGACCGGAGAGCCGGAATTCTGCTCCTGACATTCACGTTATTGGGGTGATCAAGACCCTGAAAATCTTGAAAACGAGGCCCTTGTCCCCGATATTGGACCACGAAGCCCTCACTTGGGCAGAGACAGTCCTGAACGGAGGCATAAATGGCTGACTACAGAACGATGCAGGCGACGGCTGGTGCCCGTTCCGCTGCGATCGACGAAGGGCTCCGCGCCCACATGAACAAGGTCTACGGCACCATGTCCGTGGGCACCCTGCTGACCTTCCTCGTGGCATGGGCCATCGGCTCGTCCCCCGAGCTGCTCGGCATCTTCCGCGATCCGGTGACGCTGCAGCCCAACATCCTGGGCTGGATCATCATGTTCGCCCCGCTGGCGATGGTCTTCGGCTTCGGCGCGATGATCAACCGCTTCTCGGCCGCCGCGGCGCAGCTGTTCTTCTACGGCTTCGCCGCCGTGATGGGCCTGTCGCTGTCCTGGATCTTCGTGGCCTTCACCGGCATCTCGATCGCCCAGGTCTTCCTGGTCACCTCGATCGCCTTCGCCGGCCTGTCCCTCTGGGGCTACACCACGAAGAAGGACATCTCGGGCTGGGGGTCGTTCCTGATCATGGGCGTCATCGGTATCCTGGTGGCCTCGATCATCAACATCTTCCTCGGCTCGCCGGCCCTGCACTTCGCGATCTCGATCATCGGCGTGCTGATCTTCGCCGGCCTGACGGCCTATGACACCCAGAACATCAAGGTGACCTACCTGCAGCACGCCCATTCGGGCGACAGCGAATGGCTGGGCAAGGCCGCCATCATGGGCGCCCTGCAGCTCTACCTGGACTTCATCAACATGTTCATGTTCCTGCTGCAGCTCTTCGGCAACCGCGAGTGATCGCAGCCTGATCCAATCGGAAAGCCGGCCTTCGGGCCGGCTTTTTTCGTTTCCGGTTCCGCGCTCGACTGGGCGGCGCTAGACTGGGCGCAGGTCAGCAAGGCAGGCGCGATGATCACCGACCCCGACGACTTCTTCACCAAGGGCTGTGGCCGCTGCGCCCGCTTCGAGACCCCCGACTGCGCGGCCCTGCGCTGGTCGGCGGTGCTGGAGGGGCTGCGCGCCCTCTGCCGCGACGCCGGGCTGGAAGAGACCGCCAAGTGGGGCCATCCCTGCTACATGCACGCCGGGCGCAATATCGCACTCATCGGAGCCTTCCGCGACAATGTCCGGCTGACCTTCTTCAACGCCGCGCTGATGCAGGATCCCGAGGGGGTGCTGCGGCGTCAGGGGCCCAACACCCGCCATCCCGACATGATCCGCCTGACCGGGGCCGAAGAGCTGCCCGAACTGGGCCGGACGATCACGGCCTATCTCGGCGAGGCGATGCGCTATGCCGAGCAGGGGATCACGGCCCCGAAGGAGCCCCGCGCGCTGGACATGCCGGATGAGCTGGGCGAGGCGCTGGACGCCGACCCCGAGCTGTCGGAGGCCTTCCACGCCCTGACGCCGGGGCGGCAGCGCAGCTACCTCTTCAACCTTGCCACGGCCAAGCAGAGCGCGACCCGCTTCGCCCGGATCGCGAAGTTCCGCGACAAGATCCTGGCGGGCAAGGGCGCGACCGAACGCTAGCCGCCCCCTTTGCCCGATCCTGCCCGCCTGAGCTGGGGCCGCCAGATCCTGTCTGCCCGCCCCACGCCTCAGGCGCGCCAGAACATCTGCACCGCGGGGAAGAGCACCCCGTTCGGCAGCCGCAGCTCGATCAGCGAGCGCGCCTGGAACCCGAGCGCCTCGTAGAAGGGCACGGCGGTCAGGGTCGACTGGCAATGCAGCAGCTCCACCCCGGCAGAGCAGGCCGAGCGCATGACCTGCGCCATCAGCTCGCGTCCCAGCCCCTGCCGGGCGGCGTCGGGGTCGGTGGCGACGTGACGGACATGCCCCTCGCCGGGCCGGCCGGGCGCCCCGTGGGGCGAGGTATCCGTCCAGCCACCGGCCGAGAGAACGCGCTCTTCGTCGCCGGTCAGGGTCAGGAAGTAGGTGCCGCAGGTCAGCAGCCCGGGCCGCGGACGCTTGATGAAGGGCAGCGCCTCGCGCAGCAGCTCGGACGGGTAGTCGGCCGCCAGCAGCGCCCGGTAGCTGCGGGCCAGCATCCGGGTCACCGCGTCGGTATCGGCGGGCATCGCCGGACGGATGAAGGTCTGCTGCCCGGCGACGGGCTTCGGCTTCAGGCCGGCACGCACCGGCGGGCGGGCCGGCAGCAGGGCGAGGTCGAGGCTGTCGCTGTCAGGCGGCGTCTCGTCGACGGAATCGCTGGAAAGGGGCATGAGGGGCGTCCTTGTCTCTCATCCCGGAAATCACCGGGGCAGTCTGCTGAGGGGGGAGACAGGGCGCGGCCGAAAAGAAGAAAGCCGCGCTCTGCGGCGCGGCTTGCATGGTCTTCAAGGTTTTTCAGATCTTACTTGATCTTGCCTTCCTTGTACTCGACATGCTTCCGCACCACGGGATCGTACTTTCGTACGGTCATCTTTTCGGTCATGGTACGCGCGTTCTTCTTGGTCACGTAGAAATGGCCCGTGCCCGCGGTCGAGTTCAGACGGATCTTGATGGTCGTCGGCTTCGCCATTGTGCTTCTCCTACAGCAGGCGCACGTCGGGCGGCCCGCGAAATCTCATGAACTCCGCCTTTTACCGAGGCGCGGCGATGAGTCAACCTCGGATCGCCGGAAAAGCGCGATTTTCACGGTGATCGGCGCGAATTCTACCCGCCCCATGAGAAAAGGGGGCCCGAAGGCCCCCTTCCCACCCCTGATGCAGGGTCCGCGAAGGTCATTCCACCGGAATCGTTGCCCCGCCGGTGGTGTCGCTCTGCATCTGCAGGGCCTCGGCTTCGCGGGCCTGCTCCTGGGCGGTGACGAATTCGGGCGCCGATTCCAGGTCGGCGCGCGAGGCGCTGGTGACCAGGCGCTGCACGTCGCCTTCCGAGGTCGCCACGTCCAGCTGGGCCATCTCGATGGCCACGTCCTTCTCGCCGAGGCCAAGGAAGCCGCCGACGCCGATCACCACGCCTTCGACATTGCCGCCGAGGGCGATGATCAGGTCGTTGATGTCACCGACCTTCTCGTCCTGGCCGTTGTAGACCGGGGCGCCGATCAGGTCCGCAGCCAGGATCGAATCCTTGTCCTGCATGGTGATCTGGCCTTCGACCGGCTTGGGGGCCTCTTCGGCCTCGGCAACGTCGGTGCCTTCGGTTGCCATCGGGTCGGCCATCGGATCCGGGGTGCCCGGGGCCTCGGCCACGTCGCCGTCGGTGGGTGCCATCGGATCGGTCGTCATCTCGGCGCCGGTGTCGCCGCCTTCGGGAACCAGCAGCGGATCGGTGCCGGCTTCGCCTTCGACCTGCGCATCCTGCGCGACGGCGTGGATCGGGGCCACGACCGGGGCGGCCAGGGCAAGGGCAAGAAGGGCGGTACGGCTGGTGCTTGCAATGAGGGTCTTCATCGGGTCGTCTCCTCCTGGGGTCACGCATCCCCGCCAGTCGCGAGGATCTCATGCCCCCTCAACCCGGCCCGGGACGCTGACGTTCCATGGCGTCTGCAAGGGCTGCACGACCATGGGCGGATCCCGGCCTGCCGCAGCGCGGCATACAGGCGGGTTCCCTCTCAGGGCAAGAATTCGTGAGGATTCGTGAGGCCGATATGCGCGGAGGGCCTGTAAGCCGGATTCTGTTCCCCGACCGAAGCCGGTTCGATGACCATTCATCTCGGGGCGGGATTGCCCCCGCCCTCCAGCTGCCAACCCGAACCTCCGGGCCAAGGCGGCCCTGCGGTGACGGTTTCGGTTGCCCGACTACGCCCCGCGCGAGGTTCCTATTCGGCATTGCTCCCGGTGGGGCTTGCCGTGCCGGTCCTGTTGCCAGTCCCGCGGTGCGCTCTTACCGCACCGTTTCACCCTTACCCGCGAACCGAGGGGACACGGGCGGTCTGTTCTCTGTGGCGCTTTCCCTGGGGTTACCCCCGCCGGGCGTTACCCGGCACCGTTGCCTTGTGGAGTCCGGACTTTCCTCGAAAGTTGCCTTTCGCGGCCATCCGGCCCTCCGCGCGAGTTGCGCAATAGCGACCGGCCCCGCCGGGGTCAATTGCCCCGATCGCACAGTGCCCCCCGCGCCATCCCCATTGCCCTGCCGGTTTCCTTGCGCCATGATCCCGCGGAAAGGGGATCCTCATGCGCAAGTTCCTTGTCGTGCTCGACGACAGCCGCGAATGTCTCAACGCCATGCGCTTTGCCGCCATGCGTGCAGCGAATACGGGCGGCGGTGTGTCGATCCTTTCGATCATCGCCCCGGACGAGTTCAATCACTGGATGGGGGTCGCCGACATCATGCGCGCCGAGGCCCGCGAGCGGATCGAGGCCCATTTCGAGGTCTTTGCAAAGTGGATGCGCGACCGCCAGAAGATCGAGCCCGAACTGGTGATCCGCGAGGGCGAACCCTACGAGCAGATCCTCGGCCAGATCCAGGAAGACGGCGAAATCGGCGTTCTGGTCCTCGGCGCCGCGGCAGGCAAGAGCGGCCCCGGCCCGCTGGTCACCGCGATGAGCCGCAATGCCGGCTCGCTGCCGGTGCCGATCACCATCGTCCCCGAGGATCTGTCCAAGGACCGGCTGGAAGCGATCACCTGAACCTGCCTTGCCGGCCAGCGCCCTGACGTGCAGGCCGCGCGGCCCTTCTCCCTGCGCCGCCGCGCGCTGTTTAGAACGGTTCCAATTCTTGACACTCGCCCTGCGAAGGCGCATATCGGGGGTCAACCAGAAAGGGTCCGCCGATGTTCATCCAGACCGAATCCACGCCCAACCCCGCCACGCTGAAGTTCCTGCCCGGTCAAACCGTGCTGGACGCCGGCACAGCCGATTTCCCCTCTGCCGAGACGGCCGAGAAATCGCCGCTGGCGAAGCGGCTGTTTTCCGTCGACGGCGTCACGGGGATCTTCTTCGGCACCGATTTCATCACCGTCACCAAGCGCGACGGGCTGGAATGGGACCACCTGAAGCCGGCCCTGCTGGGCGGCATCATGGAGCACTACCAGTCCGGCGAGCCGGTCATGGGCGGTGCCGAAGGCGTCGCCTCGGGCCATGCCGAGCATGACGGCCCCGACGGCGAGATCGTCGGCCAGATCAAGGAGCTGCTGGACACCCGCGTGCGTCCCGCCGTGGCCCAGGATGGCGGCGACATCACCTTCCACGGCTTCGACCGCGGGGTGGTCTACCTGCACATGCAGGGCGCCTGCGCCGGCTGCCCCTCGTCCACGCTGACCCTGAAGATGGGCATCGAGAATCTGCTGCGGCACTACATTCCCGAAGTGACCGAAGTGCGCCCCGTTGCCGTCTGAGGACGGGCTGAC
>NZ_AFPM01000008.1 GCF_000220565.1 Oceanicola sp. S124
CTCGAGGCTCTCGTCAGCTACTTCCACGTCGCCGGGGCCGAAGCGACCTGTCTCATCGCTGAAGGAGCCCTGCAGGACCATGGTCAGCTCGGTCCCGTTGTGGCCGTGATCGGGCACCGCCATGCCGCCGGGGATGTAGAGCAGCCGGACAGAGCTCTTGCCGTCCTCGTGCAGGATCTGCTGCCTGACGCCGCCGCCGACCGCGCGCCAGCGCGGCGGGGCATGCTTCAGTGCCTCGGCCACGGGGCCGGGGTAGATGCCGAAGCGCTTCGGTGCCGGGGCAGGGGCCGGACTGTCATCCAGCAGTGCCAGGGTGCGGTCCAGCAGCGCGCCGTCCAGCTGGGCGGCCGGGGCCTCTTCGATGAGGGTGCCGCCGAGGGTCTCATGAGCCTCAAGCGCCGCGCGGCAGGTGTCGCAGACCGACACATGGGCGGCGACGACCATTTCGAAGGTCGCAGGAAGGCGGCCGGCGGCATAGGCCGCCAGCATCTCGTCGGGAATATGATGTGCGATCTTCGTCATTCCGAACGCAAATCCTTCAGTTCATGGCGCAACCGCTCCAGCCCCAGGCGGATGCGCGACTTGATGGTTCCGAGGGGCAATCCGGTCTCGTCCCGGATCTCCCCGTGGGTGAGATCGCCCAGGTAGGCGCGGGCGATGACCTCGCGCTGCTCGGGCTTCAGTTTCGCCAGGGCCTGGCGCAGTTTGCCGCTCTCTTGTGCCAGCGCCATGATGGCGCCGGGGTCGGCTTCGGGCGGAGTCTCGGTCTCGACCTCCTCCGGGATCGGGCGCCCGTTCTTGCGGGCGATGTCGACCTGCCGGTTCCGCGCGATGCGATAGATCCAGCCGGACACCTGGGCGCGGCCCGGATCGAACTGCGCCGCCTTGTGCCAGACCGCCAGCATCACGTCCTGCACCACATCTTCCGCCGCCGCAGATCCCATGCCTGAGCGCATCAGCACGCCTTTCACGCGAGGTGCGTAAAAGGCGAAAAGCCGGGCAAAGGCGGCCCGGTCCCTCTGGTCGCGCACGGCCAGCATCCAACTGGTCTGCTCCGTCAGCTCCTGTTCCGTGCTCACCTGCTTCCATCCATTGGGCTTTGCCGGCCTGCGCGCAGATGGCGCCGGCCGCTGTTGCACAAGTGTCGCAGGCATCGCGTCGGGGTTCAACATATCCTCACTACGGCGCAGCCCCGCGGATGGATCAGAAAAAATATCTTGCGCGATGTGAACCGTTTGGCCCCGCCTGCCGTACCTTAAACATGCAACACGCCAGGAGCCCGCATGTCCTTTGACGCCCTTTCCAGTCGCCCGCAGCGGATCGCCGTCATCGGAGGCGGAATTTCCGGCATGGCTGCGGCCTGGCGCCTGTCTCCGCAACACCGGGTGACGCTCATCGAGGCCGCGCCGCGCCTCGGTGGCCATGCCCGCACCGTGGTGGCCGGCAGGAACGGTGATCAGCCGGTCGATACCGGGTTCATCGTCTTCAACTACGCCAATTACCCGCATCTGACGGCGATGTTCCGCGATCTGGACGTACCGGTCGAACGCTCCGACATGTCCTTCGGGGCCACCATCGACGGCGGGCGGGTGGAATACGGGCTGCAGACCCTTTCGGCCCTGATCGGCCAGCGCCGCAACCTGCTGCGCCCCGGCTTCGGCGCCATGGTCCGCGACATCCTGCGCTTCAACGCGGGGGCAGAGGCGATGTCCGAGGACCCCGAGATGTCCATGGGCGAGCTGATGCAGCGGATGCGCCTCGGAAGCTGGTTCCGCGAGTACTACCTGAAGCCCATCTGTGGTGCGATCTGGTCGACGCCCCCGGGCGGGATCGAGGCCTTCCCGGCCCGCGCGCTGGTCCGCTTCTTCCGCAACCATGCGCTGCTGTCGACGACCGGCCAGCACCAGTGGTGGACGGTCTCGGGCGGCTCGGTGGAATATGTCCGCCGGCTGGAAGCCTCGATGCTGGCGCGTGGGGTCGAGATCCGCACCGGCAGCCCGGTGCGCGCCGTGCTGCGCGATGGCCCGACGCCGCGGGTCGTCATGGCGGGGGGCGAGGCCGAGGTCTTCGACCAGGTGATCTTCGCCTGCCACTCGGACGAGGCGCTTGCCCTGCTGGCCGCCCCGACCGAGGATGAACGAGCGGCGCTGTCGGCCGTCCGCTACCAGGACAACCACATGGTGCTGCACCGCGATATCGGCCAGATGCCGCGCCGCCGGGCCTGCTGGTCGTCCTGGGTCTACAAGGCGGAAACGGGGCAGGAGCAACAGGCCATCGGTGTGACCTACTGGATGAACAAGCTGCAGAACATCCCCGAGGACGACCCGCTGTTCGTCTCGCTGAACCCGGTGGTGCCGGTGCGCGAGGACTGCATCTACGATCAGAAGACCTTCCGCCATCCGGTCTTCGATGGTCCGGCGCTGGCGGCGCAGCAGCAGATCGCCGCGATGCAGGGGCAGAACGCCACCTGGTTCGCCGGGGCCTGGCTGCGCCACGGCTTCCACGAGGACGGCTTTGCCAGCGCGGTGCGGGTGACCCGGGCGCTGGACCCGCTGCCGGCATGAGCGCCCCCGCTCCCTTCCGTCCCGAACACTTGCGCGGCACCACGGTGCACGCCCGCAACGGCAAGGTCCGCCACAGCTTCGGCTATGGCGTCGACTACGTGCTGCTGGATCCCGAGGTGCGCGCGGGCCCGGCGTTGCTGTCGCGCCACCGCTTCGGCCTGGCGACGGTGCCGGACCGCGACCATGGCGGCCCCGTCGGCAATGGCGAAGGCGCGGCCTGGGCCCGTCGTGCGCTGGCCGCACAGGGCCTGGCGCCGGCGCGGCTGACCCGGTTGCTGCTGCTGACCCAGCCCGGTTTCCTCGGCGCGCGCTTCAACCCGGTCTCATTCTGGCTGGCCTACGAGGGCACGGCGCTGGTCGCCGTCATCGCCGAGGTGAACAACACCTTCGGCGACCGCCACTCGTACCTCTGCGCCCACCCCGGCTTTGCCCCGATCCACCCCGAGGACCGGATGGAGGCCACCAAGGTCTTCCATGTTTCCCCCTTCCGCGACATCGCCGGAGCCTATAGCTTCAATTTCAACATGGGAGAGGAGAGGATCGCCATCCGCATCCTGCACAGGCAGCAGGGTGGCGAGAGTCTCAATGCGACGCTGACCGGCCCGCGCCGGCCCCTGACCAACGCCCGTCTGCTGGGCGCCGTGATCCGGCGGCCCTTCGGTGGCGCGCGGGTGCTGGCGCTGATCTACTGGCAGGCCCTGCGCCTGCGGCTGAAAGGCGCCCGCTACCGGCTGCGTCCGGCCCCGCCGACAGAGGAGATTTCCTGAATGCCCCTGCTGACCGACCGCGTGAAACGCGACTTCCTCGAAAGCTGCGAGGCCATCTCCGAAGGCCAGCTGACCGTGATCACCCCCGAGGGCGAGCGGCACCACTTCGGCACCTCCGGCATCGCTGCCGAGTTCCGCATCCACGACTGGTCCGCCGTGACCTCGGCCCTGGCACGCGGCGACGTGGGGCTGGGAGAGGCCTATGTCGCCGGTCTCTGGGATACCGACAGCATCGAGCTGCTGACCCGGGTGGCGCTGCTGAACCTCGACCAGTTCGGCCGCTACGCCTATGCGGGGCCGCTTCAGGCGCTGAAATTCCGCACCGTCGACCGCATCCTGCGCGCCAATTCGCGCCGGGGCGCCTCGAAGAACATCCAGGCGCATTACGATGTCGGCAACGAGTTCTTCCAACTCTGGCTCGACCCGTCGATGACCTATTCCTCGGCGCTCTATGCCCCCGGCGATGACGACCTCGAGCGCGCCCAGTATCGCAAGTACGACCGTATCCTCGACCGGGTCGAGGGCGAGCGGCTGCTGGAAATCGGCTGTGGCTGGGGCGGTTTCGCCGAGCGCGCGGCGGATCAGGGCCGCCATGTGACCGGGCTGACGATTTCCCCCAGCCAGAAGGGCTACGCGGATGCGCGCCTTGACGGGCGGGCCGAGATCCAGCTGCGTGACTACCGCGACAGTGCGGGGCGTTTCGACGGCATCGTCTCGATCGAGATGATCGAGGCCGTCGGCGAACGCTACTGGCCGCAGTTCTTCGACACGCTGAAGGCCCGGCTGGCCGAGGGCGGTCGCGCCGTGGTGCAGGCGATCACCGTCTCCGACAGCTATTTCCCGACCTACCGCAAGGGCTCGGACTTCATCCGCCAGCATGCCTTCCCGGGCGGGATGCTGCTGTCGGAGGGCCAGATCCGTGACGTGGCGGCGCGGGCCGGGCTGAAGCTGCAGAACAGCTTCGCCTTCGGTCCCGACTATGCCCGCACCTGCCGCACCTGGCTGGCCCGGATGGAAGAGGAAAGTGCCCGCATCGCCCGGCTGGGCTACGGCGAGGATTTCCTGCGCAGCTGGCGCTACTACCTCGGCATCTGCGCCGCCGCCTTCGAGGTCGGCCAGACCCAGGTGCTGCAGGTCGAGCTGGCCCATGCCCGGGCGGGGTGAGCGAGATTCCGCCGATCCCTGGCTGGCTGCCGTCGGGTCAATGGGGTATTCCCAACTGTCGGGTGAAAATGTAACCGCCTAGACCTCCTGTCCGGAATGTGTGCTCCGGGCAAGTTCAAGAGTGTATTTGGTACGAGAGGAAAGCCCATGCCGCCACGTTCCCTGGAGGGCAAGACCTATTGGCTTATCGGCGCCAGCGAGGGTCTGGGTAAGGAAGTCGCGCAAGAGATGCATCGGCTGGGTGCCCGGCTGATCCTCTCGGCCCGCAGCGAGGACCGGCTTCAGGCCCTGGCCGAGGAGCTGCCTGGCGCGCAGGTGCTGCCGATGGATGTCACCGATGTCGACTCTGTCAGCGCGGCCGCGCGCAGCGCCGCCGAGGCGGACGGGGTGATCTACTCGGTCGGTCTCTATGATCCGATGAGCGCGCGCGATTGGGATGCCGGCAAGGCTGAGGCCATCGCCGATGCCAATTTCATGGGCGCCCTGCGTGTGCTGGGCCGGCTGGTGCCAGGCTGGGTGCAGCGCGGCTCGGGCCATGTGGTGCTGATCGGGTCGCTTGCGGCCTTCCGGGGCCTGCCGGGGGCTATCGGCTATGGCTCGAGCAAGGCCGCCCTGCGCCACCTGGCCGAGGACATGTACCTGGACCTCAAGGGCACCGGCGTCGACGTGCAGGTGGCCAATCCCGGTTTCATCCGCACCCGGCTGACCGAGAAGAACGATTTCGCCATGCCGCAGCTGATGGAGCCGAAAGAGGCCGCGCGCCATGTCATGACGCTGATCCGCAACCCCGAGCCGCGCCAGATCAGCTTCCCGCGCCCCTTCGCCTGGGTGTTCACGGTGCTGGGGCGCTGGCTGCCGTTCCGTCTCTACGCCAAGCTGGTGTCCTGAGCTATCGCCCGGCGGTCGCGCCGGGCGCCATCAGCAGCACGTCGCAGGGGCCGTCCAGTGCCACGGGGCAATGCTCGACCCCATGCGGCACCACGATGAATTCGCCCTCTTCGACCACCTCGTCGCGGTCGCGGAAGCGCATCAGCAGCCGTCCGCGATGGACGAAGAACATCTCGTCCTCAGTGGTGCGGAAATGCCAGCGCTGCGCCCCCTCGATCCGGGTCAGCCGCACCTGCATCTCGTTGACCTGACCCGCCAGCAGATCGACCGCCCCGGGCGTGCGCCCGAAGGCCTCGTCCAAGTTGGTCTTGGTGACCGGCGAAAGATGGTCGTTCAGCCGCGCGACTTCCCCGATGATCGCGGCCAGCTGACCCTCAAGGTCCTGCGGCGCATCGGGGTAGCGGCCATCCAGCGCCGCCGTGCCGATGGTGAACCCCGCAGCCCCCGCGGCCTTCACCGCTGCGATCCGGTCCGGCGTGTCGATGGAGCCCGCCATGATCACCGGCTTGTCGGTCACCGCGCAGACCGCCTGCATCAGCGCGGGCACATCGCAGCGCGCCCGGTAGGCCAGCAGGTCCAGCCCATGCACCCCCTCGCGCGCGGCCAGCAGGCGGGCGCTGTCGGCGATTTCTTCGACGCTGCCTTCCAGCACGCTGGGATGGCCCGTGATCTGGCCGGGGAAGGGACAGTAGTTCAGCCCGCTGCCCGCGAGCACCGGCAGCACATCCTCGACCCGGGTGCCGCCCAGCAGGACATCGACGCCGATCTCGACGGCGGCGCGGGCCGAGGCGACCTCGCTCTCGCGGTCCAGCGAGACGACTTCCAGGTAAGAGGTCGCGCCACCTTCGCGGATGGTGCGGGCCAGGGCCTTCAGATCCGAGATCGGCAGGCCGATGTCCTTGAAGCCGATGTGGCGCAGGCCAAGGCGCAGGGCGATGTCCAGATGCGCGGCCGCGTCTTCGACCGTGCGGTCATTGCGGGTCAGCATGAAGATGAAGCGAAGGCCCATCAGTCCGCCGCCCGCGCGCTGGCGAGACGGGCGGCATAGGCCAGCGCCGTCTGCAGGCTTTCGGGATCGGCAATGCCTTTCCCTGCGATATCGAAGGCGGTGCCATGGTCGGGCGAGGTGCGCACGAAGGGCAGGCCGAGGGTGATGTTCACCCCCTTCCCAAGCCCGAGATACTTCACCGGGATCAGCCCCTGGTCGTGGTATTGCGCCACCACCACGTCGAAGGCGCCCTTGCGCGCCTGCATGAAGACCGTGTCACCGGGCCATGGGCCCGAGGCGTCGATGCCCTCGGTGCGGGCGGCCTCGATGGCGGGGCGGATGATGGTGATCTCTTCATCGCCGAACAGCCCGCCCTCGCCCGCATGGGGGTTCAGGCCCGCCACGGCGACGCGCGGCCTGGCGATGCCAAGCGCCTGACCGCCCTCGTGGGCCAGCCGGATCGCGGCCATCTGGGCGTCGAAGTCGGCGGCCTCGATGGCGTGGCGCAGGGACATGTGGATGGTCACCAGCACGGTGCGGATATCGTCATTGGCCAGCATCATGGCGACCCGTTCCGCGCCACCGTGATCGGCCAGCATCTCGGTGTGGCCGGGATAGCCGATGCCGGCGCGGGAGAGCGCCTCCTTGTGGATCGGGGCGGTGACGATGCCGGCGATCTGCCCGGCCTTGGCGGCCTGGATCGCGGCGAGGATCGAGTCATAGGCGGCCTGGCCCGAGGCGGCGCTTATCTCTCCCACCGGGGGCAGTTCGCTCAGCGCCGTTGCCTCGATCACCTCAAGCGTGCCGGGCTCCAGCGTGGCGTCGGTGGGCGCGGCGATGACCTTCACCACCATGCCCGGCGCATGGCGCGCCACCGCGTCCCGCATCACCAGGGCCGAGCCATAGACCACCACCCGCGCCCCGGCGGCGATGGACTTTACCGTGATCTCGGGGCCGATCCCCGAGGCATCGCCCATGGTGATCGCGAGGGGAACAAGCTGGGTCATCGGGGTCTCCTGTCTGTCGGGGGCAGTATGGGCCCGGGGCAGCGGATGAAAAGCGCCAAAGCGCAGGGATCAGAATTCGACCCCCTGCTGGGCCTTCACCCCGTCGCGGAACGGGTGTTTCAGCAGCGTCATCTCGGTCGCGAGGTCGGCGATTTCCAGCAGCTCGGGCTTGGCGTTGCGGCCCGTCAGGCAGACATGGGTCATCTCGGGCTTTTCGTGCAGCAGGAAGTCCACCACCACGTCGATATCCAGGTAATCGTTGCGCAGGGCGATGTTGATCTCGTCGAGCAGCACGAAGCGGATCTTGGGATCGAGGATCAGCGCCTTGGCCTTTTCCCAGCCCGCCTCGGCGGCGGCGATGTCGCGGGCGCGGTCCTGGGTTTCCCAGGTGAAGCCCTCGCCCGAGACGACGAAGGTGCAGAGGTCGGCAAAGCGGCTTTCCAGCAGCTTGCGCTCGCCGCTCATCCTTCCGCCCTTGATGAACTGGACCACGGCGCAGGGCATCTCGTGGGCGACACAGCGCAGGATCATCCCGAAGCCGGACGAGGACTTGCCCTTGCCGGTGCCGGTATGGACGATGACCAGCCCGCGCTCTTCGGTGCGCTCGGCCATCATGCGGTCCCGCGCGGCCTTGATGCGCTTCATCTTCTCGGTGTGGCGGGTCTCGATCTCGCTGCTCACCTCGGGGTCCTCCGTCTTGACAAACCGGCACTGAGGGGCGCATCTGACCCAATGCTGGTGCCCGTGTAAACGGGTGAAAAGGGAATGCGCCAACCCCGGCGGGGTCAAGCGCAGCCGCCCCCGCGACCGTGACCGGAGAGGTCCCCGATGCCACTGGCCCGACGCCGGGAAGGCTGGGGTGCCGCAGGTCGGGCCAAGGCCCGCCCCAATCCGCAAGCCGGGAGACCTGCCAGCGCGAAGGACGAAACCGGACGGGGTGTGCCGGTGTCTGGTCGATGCCCCGGCATCGTCGCGGGACACTTGCATCCCCGCCCCTGCGGCGAGGCGAGACACATGGGGCAGAGACCCGCGGAACCGACCGAAAGCGAACTTCTGGTCTGTATCAAGTGCCGTGGGACCGGCGGCTGCGACGCCGACGACCGGCGGCCGGGGCGGCAGCTCTATGATCGGCTGGTCGGGCTGGCGCTGCCCGAGGGCACCCGGCTGCGCGCCGTCGAGTGCCTGCAGAACTGCGATCACGGCAATACCGTCGCCCTGCGCGGCCCCGGGCGCTGGACCTATGTCTACGGCCAGCTCGATGCCGAAGAGCACGCCGATGTGCTGCTCGAGGGGCTGGCGCTCTATCACGGCACAGAGGACGGTCTGATCCCCTGGCGCCAGCGGCCCGAACATTTCAAGCGCAACTGCGTGGCGCGCGTACCCCCGCTGGGGTTCACAGAGCCGCGCCTTGATCCCGAAACCGAACGCTGAGAGGTGGCCAAGGCCATGAAAGATATCGCGAAACTGCCCGTCACCATCATCACCGGCTTCCTCGGCTCAGGGAAGACCACGCTGATCTCGCAGCTGATGCAGAACCCGCAGGGCAAGCGCCTTGCGGTGGTGGTCAACGAATTCGGCGACGTGGGCGTCGACGGCGAGATCCTGAAGGGCTGCGCCATCCCCGACTGCCCGGCCGAGAACATCATGGAGCTGGCCAACGGCTGCATCTGCTGCACCGTGGCCGATGATTTCATCCCCACCATCGAGGCCCTGATGGCGCTGGACCCGCGCCCCGAGCACATCCTGATCGAGACCTCGGGCCTGGCGCTGCCCAAACCCTTGCTGAAGGCCTTCGACTGGCCCGATATCCGCTCGAAGGTCACCGTCGATGGCGTGATCGCGCTGGCCGATGCCGAGGCCGTCGCAGCGGGCCGCTTTGCCCCCAATGTCGCCGCCGTGGATGCGCAGCGCGCCGCCGATGACAGCATCGACCACGAGACGCCCCTCTCGGAGGTCTTCGAGGACCAGATCTCCTGCGCCGATATCGTGCTGCTGACCAAGCCCGACCTTGCCGGCCCCGAGGGCGTGGCGAAGGCGAAAGAGATCATCGCCGCCGAGGCCCCCCGCCCGCTGCCCGTGGTCGAGGTCGCCGAAGGCCGCGTCGATCCGCGCGTGATCCTGGGTCTTGGCGCGGCTGCCGAAGACGACATGGACGCCCGCCCCAGCCACCACGACGGCGTGCCCGAGCATGACCACGACGACTTCGAGCAGATCGTCGTGCCGCTGCCCGAGGTCGAGGACCCAGCCCAGCTGGTCGCCCGGATCGAGGAGCTGGCCAACAGCCAGAACATCCTGCGCGTGAAGGGCTACGCCGCCGTCGCGGGCAAGCCCATGCGTCTGCTGGTGCAGGCCGTCGGCGCCCGTGTGCGTCACCAGTACGACCGCCCCTGGAAACCGAATGAGCCGCGCCTCGGCCAGCTCGTCGTGATCGCCGAGCATGAGGACATCGACACCACGGCCATCACCTCGGTGCTGGTGCCCGAAGGCTCTCCGGCGCTCTGACCGATGCATGTGGTCTTCCGCGAAAGTCACGGGCTGGAGGAAACCGACACGCCCACCGATCTTGGCCAGGACGCGGCCGAGCTGGTGGTGCTGTCCTATTCCGACAGCGACCTGGGCGCTTTCGCGGCAGGCTGGCATCGGGCGCGTGACGCGGGGGCCGAACTGCCCTCGCTGCGGCTGGCGAACCTTGCCGCGCTGCGCCATCCGCTGTCGGTCGACACTTACGTGGAGCAGACGCTGGACGGTGCCTCGGGCATCCTGATCCGGCTGATCGGCGGCACCTCCTACTGGGCCTATGGCCTGAGCCAGGTGCAGGAACTGGCGCGGCGCAAGGGCCTCGCCCTGGCCGTGCTGCCCGCCGATGGCCGCCCCGATCCGGCGCTGGACGAGGTCTCGACCCTGCCGGTTTCGACCCTGCGCCGCCTGTCGCATTTCTGCGAAGAGGGCGGGGCGGTGGCGGCACAGGCGGCCCTGGCGCAGATGGCGCTTGCCGCCGGCCACTACGCCGCCCCCGTGCCCGGCCTCAAGGAGCTGCCCCAGGTCGGCGCCTGGACGCCCGAGACCGGCGTGCTGCCTTTGGACCGCGCGTCAGAGGCGCTGCCGGGTGATGCCCCCCGCATCCTGATCACCTTCTACCGCGCCTACCTGGCGGCGGCCGACATGGCCCCGGTCGAGGCGCTGTTCTCGGCTTTCCGCGCCAGGGGCTACGCCTGCCTCGGCCTCTTCGCGCCCTCGCTGAAGGCCCCCGTGGCGGCAGAGCCCCTGCGCCGGGCCGTGGCCGCTCTGACCCCCGCCGCCGTGGTCAACCTGACCGCCTTCTCGGGGCGCGGC
Source organism: Oceanicola sp. S124 (assembly GCF_000220565.1). Taxonomy (GTDB): domain Bacteria; phylum Pseudomonadota; class Alphaproteobacteria; order Rhodobacterales; family Rhodobacteraceae; genus Pseudooceanicola. Next base: position 10,712 of record NZ_AFPM01000008.1, read on the forward strand.
GCGAAAAGCTCTCCTCTGGACGCGGGCGAGGTGCCGGTCTTCCAGGCGGCGCTGGCGACCTCCACCCGCAAGGCCTGGGCCGGGGCCGAACGTGGCCTCTCCCCCGCCGATCTCGCCATGCATGTCGTCCTGCCCGAGGTCGACGGACGGCTGACCGGCGGCGTGGTGTCGTTCAAGGAGCCGGGGGACCGCGACCCAGATCTGCAATTCGCCCGCATGGTGCACACCCCTGAGGGCGACCGGATCGCGGCGCTGGCTACCCGCGTCGACGGCTGGTTGCGGCTGGCGCGGATGCAGGCCGCAGAGCGGCGCGTGGCGCTGGTGCTTTCCACCTATCCCGGCAAGGACTGGCAGATGGGCCATGCGGTCGGCCTCGACGCGCCGGAGTCTGCGCGGGCGATCCTGCAGGACCTCGCCGAGGCGGGCCACGCCACCAGCGATCCCGGTGCCGACCTGCCGGAACGCCTTCTGAGCGCCCGCGCAAGCTGGCCGCTGGCTGAGTACAAGACCGCGCTGGCAAGTTTGCCCGAGACCCTGCAACAGGCCCTCGCCGCCGCCTGGGGCGCGCCCGAGGATGACCCGGCCTTCGCCGATGGCGCCTTCCATTTCACCGCTCTGCCCTGCGGCAGGGCCCTGCTGGCGCTGCAGGCCGAGCGTGGCGATGTCGCCCTGCGCGATGACGACTACCACGACCTCGCCCGCGTCCCGCGTCATGGCTACGTGGCCTTCTACCTCTGGCTTCAGGCGCGCTCGGATGCGCTGGTGCATATCGGTGCCCATGGCACGCTGGAATGGCTGCCCGGCAAATCCGTCGCCCTGTCCGACAGCTGCTGGCCCGAGGCGCTGACCGGCGCGCTGCCGGTGATCTATCCCTTCATCGTCAACGACCCCGGCGAGGCCGCCCAGGCCAAGCGTCGGATCGGCGCGCTGACCCTTGGCCATGTCCCTCCGCCCCTGCGCGAAAGCGGCACGCACCAGCGCCTCGCCCGGCTGGAATCGCTGCTGGACGAGTTCAGCAACGCCGACGGTCTCGACCCAAAGCGCCGCGCCCGGTTGCAGGAGGACATCCGCGACGAGGCCCGCGCGCTTGGTGTCGAGGATGACCTTGGCCTTGATTCCGCCACCAGCGCCGCCGAGGCGCTGACCCGGATCGACCGTTTCGTCTGTGACGTGAAGGACAGCCAGTTCGGCGACGGGCTGCATGTCTGGGGACGCGGCAGCGGGGCGCAGATGCCCTTCGACATCGCCGGGGCGCTGGAGGGCGAACGCAATGCGCTGCCCGCCGCGCTGAATGGCCGCCGGATCGACGGCGGGCCGTCCGGTTCGCCCTACCGGGGCCGGACCGAGGTGCTGCCCACGGGCCGCAACCTGTTCACCACCGACCCGCGCTCGGTCCCCAGCCGGGCCGCCTATGCGCAGGGCGTGAAACTGGCCGAGGAACTGGTCCGCCGCCACCTGCAGGACCACGGTGATTACCCGCGCGGGCTGGTCGTCGATCTCTGGGGCTCGGCCACCATGCGCACCGCCGGGGAAGAGTTCGCCATGGCGCTGCACCTGCTGGGGGTGCGTCCCGTCTGGGACAAGGGATCAGAGCGCGTTTCGGGCATCGAAGTGCTGCCGATCACTGAGCTCGAGCGCCCGCGCCTCGACGTGACCCTGCGCGTCTCGGGCCTGTTCCGCGATGTCTTCCCCACGCTCTCAACCCTCTTCGGGCAGGCCGTTCAGGCGCTGGCCGCGCGTGACGAGGCCGCCGACTGGAACCCCTACGCCGCCACCGCGCCGGGCGCGCGGGTCTACGGCCCGGCTCCGGGGCAATACGGCCTGGGAATGGGCGCGGCGCTTGAAGACTACTCCGACGAAGGCCGCCGCGCGGCGGGCGAGGCCTGGCTGGCTGCGTCCTCCTGGGCGCTGGATGGCGCGGAACCGGCGCGCGATGCCGAGGGGCTGAAGGCCCGCGTTGCACATGCCGATGCCTTCCTGCACCTGCAGGACCTGCCCGAGACCGATTTGCTGCTGGCTGCTGACTACGCCGCCCACGAGGCCGGGTTTGCCGCCGCTCAGAAGATCACCGGAGGCGACGCAGCGCTCTATCACCTCGACAACACCGACCCCACGCGGCCCCGCGCCCGGGCGCTTGGCGAAGAGATCGCCCGCGTGGTCCTGGCCCGCGCCGCCAACCCCGACTGGATCGCCGGGATGCAGCGCCACGGCTTCCGCGGCGGGGCCGAGATTGCTGCCACGCTCGACCACATGGCCGCCTTCGCGCATCTGGCGGGCGCGGTCTCGCCGCATCTCTTCGATGCCTATTACGACGCGACCCTTGGGGATGATCAGGTGACCGAGTTCCTGTCGCAGGCCAACCCCCGCGCCCTTCAGGCCATGCAGGACCGTTTCCGCGCACTGCTGGCGGCCGGTCTCTGGGACACCCGCCGCAATTCCCTGCGGCAGGAGCTGGGCGCATGAGCGCGCCTGCTGTCAGGGGCTGGTGCCCCGGCGCCCACCGTCCGATGATGTCGGGCGACGGGTTGGTGGTGCGGGTGCGGCCGCGTCTGGCGCGGGTCTCGGCGGCGCAGGTGCTGGGCCTCTGCGATCTGGCGCAGCGCTACGGCAGCGGCGTGCTGGACCTGACCAACCGGGCCAATATCCAGATCCGGGGCGTGGCCGAAGCCGACCACGAGCCGCTGCTGCAACACCTTGCTGCGCTCTCGCTTCTCGACGTCGACCCCGGCGTGGAGAGCCGCCGCAATATCCTCGTCCAGCCCTTCTGGCAGGCCGGGGACCTGACCGAGCGGCTGACCCTCGGCCTTCTGGACCTGCTGCCCGACCTGCCCGCGCTGCCCGCCAAGGTGGGCTTTGCCGTGGACACCGGCCCCGCGCCGCTGCTGTCCGAGGCCTCCGCCGACTTCCGGCTGGAACGCTCTGCCTCGGGTCTGATCCTGCGCGCCGATGGCAGCCCCCTCGGTCGCCCCGTGACCGAGGCCGAGGCGCTGCCTGCGCTCGCCGAAATGGCGCAGTGGTTCGACGCCCGCCGCAGTCCCGAACGTCGCCGTATGGTGCAGGTGGTGGCAGACCATGCGCTGCCGCAGGGTTGGGCCGCCGAAGCGCCGCTCGCCGCCGCCGCAACACCCCAGCCCGGCGCGCACCCCATGGGCGCGCTGCTGGGAGCGGCCTTCGGGCAGATCGACGCCGCCGAGCTTGCGCAACTTATCACGCAGGACACCGCCCTGCGCGTCACCCCATGGCGGCTGATCCTGCTGGAGGGCGCTGCCCTGCCGTCCGCAGGCAGCCTGATCACCACCCCCGGCGATCCGCTGCTGCACGTCGATGCCTGCCCCGGCGCGCCGCTCTGCCCGCAGGCCACCGTGGAAACCCGTGATCTGGCCCGTGCCTTGGCGGGCAGCCGACCGGGCAGCCTGCATGTCTCGGGTTGCGCCAAGGGGTGTGCCCGGGCGCGACCTGCCGAAACCACCCTCGTCGGCCGCGACGGGACCTTTGACCTTGTGATCGACGGCAAGGCCAGCGATCTTCCCCGCCAGACCGGGCTGACCCCCGCGACGCTACGAACCGGAGCCTTCTGACCGCATGACCTATCACTATGAAACCGACGGGGCGGCGATCTATGCCGAGTCCTTCGCCACCATCCGCGCCGAGGCCGACCTGGCCCGCTTCAGCGCGGAGGAGGAACAGGTGGCGGTGCGGATGGTCCATGCCGCCGGCCTGGTCGGGCTGGAACGCGATATCCGTTTCTCCGAAGGCTTCGTGGCGGCCGCGCGGACCGCGCTTGAGGCCGGGGCCCCGATCCTCTGCGATGCGCGCATGGTCAGCGAAGGGATCACCCGCTTCCGCCTGCCCGCCGAAAACGAGGTGGTCTGCACCCTGCATGACGCCTCCGTGCCGGCGCTGGCGAAAGAGATGTCCAACACCCGCTCTGCCGCCGCGCTTGAGCTGTGGCGCCCGAAGCTGGCCGGTGCGGTGGTGGCGATCGGCAATGCCCCGACCGCGCTGTTCCACCTGCTGAACATGCTGGAGGACCCCGACTGCCCGCGCCCCGCCGCGATCATTGGCTGCCCCGTTGGTTTCGTCGGTGCGGCCGAAAGCAAGGCCGCGCTCTGGGAGGACCAGCCGGTGCCCTGCTGCGTCGTGCAGGGTCGTCTTGGCGGCTCGGCGATCACCGTCGCGGCCGTCAACGCCATCGCGAGCCGCAAGGAATGAGCGCCGGGACGATCTACGGCCTGGGCCTCGGCCCCGGCGATCCCGACCTGATGACCGTGCGCGCGGACCGTCTGCTGCGCGGTGCGAAACACGTGGCCTTCTTCCGCAAGGCGGGCCGCAAGGGGCAGGCGCGCCAGATCGTCAACGGCATGATCCCCGAGGGCGCGACCGAGCACCCGATGGAATACCCGGTGACGACCGAGATCCCCTTCACCGATCCCGAATACAACCGCCTGCTGGCCGAGTTCTACGAAGACAGCACCGCGCATCTGCGCGACATCGCGGCGGGGGGCGAGGACGTGGTGGTCCTGTGCGAGGGCGACCCGTTCTTCTACGGCTCCTTCATGCATCTCTACATGCGGCTGGTCGATCAGGTGCCGGTCGAGGTCGTACCCGCGATCACCGGCATGTCGGCGGCCTGGACGGCGACCGGATCGCCGATCACCTGGGGCGACGACGTGCTGACGGTGCTCATGGGGACGCTGGCTGAGGACGACCTGGCGCAGCGCATGGCCCTGACCGACGCCATCGTGGTGATGAAGATCGGCCGCAATATCCAGAAGGTCCGCCGCGCGCTGAAGACCGCAGGCCGCTACGATGAGGCCTGGCTGATCGAGTTCGCCGCCATGCCGAACCAGCGCGTCCAGCGCCTGGCCGAGGCCGAAGATGCGGTGACGCCCTACTTCTCGATCATCGTGGTACATGGACAGGGGCGGCGGCCATGAGTGTTTCCGGGAGCGGCTGGCTTGCCATCGCCGGGCTGGGACCGGGGGCCGAGACCCTGGTCACGCCCGAGGTTTCGGACGTCCTCGCCGAGGCCACCGATATCGTCGGCTATATCCCTTACGTCGCCCGCGTGGCCGAGCGTCCGGGCCTGACGCTGCACGCCTCCGACAACCGCGTCGAGGTCGACCGCGCCACCCATGCGCTTCAGATGGCCGCCGAAGGCAAGCGCGTCGTCGTGGTCTCTTCCGGCGATCCCGGCGTCTTCGCCATGGCCGCCGCCGTTTTCGAGGCGATGGAGGCCGATCCCGACGCCTGGGGTGACCTCGACATCCGCGTCCTGCCCGGCATCACCGCCATGCTCGCCGCCTCGGCCCGTGCCGGGGCACCCCTGGGCCACGACTTCTGCGCCATCAATCTTTCGGACAACCTCAAGCCCTGGGAGCTGATCGAGAAGCGCCTGCGCCTTGCCGCCGAGGCCGATTTCGCCATGGCCTTCTACAACCCGCGCTCCAAGTCCCGGCCCGAGGGCTTCGCCCGCACGCTGGAGGTCCTGCAGGAGGCCTGCGGCGACGACCGCCTGGTGATCTTCGCCCGCGCCGTCTCGACGCCGGAAGAAGAGCTGCGCGTGGTCCCGTTGACCCAGTGCCGCCCCGAGATGGCGGACATGCGCACGATGGTCCTCGTCGGCTCGTCCCGCACCCGGATCATTCGCCGCCCGGCGGGCGATATCGTCTATACGCCGAGGTCGGTGACGTGACCCAGCCAGCGCAGCACCTCTTCCGGGCTATGGGCCTCGGGGCGTTCGGGCAGGGCGGGGCGGTCGATCATCACGACCGGCAGACCCAGCCTGCGCGCGGCCAGAAGCTTGGCCCTAGAGGCGCCGCCGCCGGCGTTCTTCGACACCACCAGCCGGGTGCCATGGCGCTGCATCAGCGCAAGGTCGGCCTCTTCGGTGAAGGGCCCCCGGTCGATCACTGCCTCGGCCTTCGGCAGGGGCAGGGAGCCTTCGGGCGGATCGACGAGGCGCAGAAGGTAATCGTGCTGGGGCTGGGCCGCGAACTCGGCCAGGTGCATGCGGCCGACGGCCAGGAAGACGCGGGTCGCAGGCCGGTCCAGCGCCGCCACGGCGCCGGCCATGTCGGGGACATGCAGCCAATTGTCGGCGTCCTCGGCCACCCAGGGCGCACGGGTCAGGGCCAGCAGGGGCGTGCCGGTTTCACGGCAGGCGGCATGGGCATTGCGGCTCATCTGCGCGGCGAAGGGGTGGGTGCCGTCGACGACATGGGTGATGGCCTCGGAGCGGAGGTAGGCGGCCAGCCCCTCGGCCCCGCCAAAGCCGCCCATGCGCATGGGCAGCGACTGCGGCGCGGGCCGCGCCACGCGTCCGGCCAGCGACAGCACGCCGCCGATACCTGCCCCGTCCATCAGACGGGTCAGCGCGCGGGCCTCGGTGGTGCCGCCGAGAACAAGGACCTTGGCAGGGGAGGACGGCATGTCTGACACTCCGTGGCTGACGATTGTCGGGTTGGGCGAGGATGGCGCGCAGGGTCTTTCTGCGGCAAGCCTTGCCGCCCTGCAAGAGGCCGAGCTGGTGATGGGCCCGCCCCGCCACCTGTCGCTGCTGCCCGATCTCAAGGCTGAGACCCTGCCATGGCCCGTCCCCTTCGCAGACGGCATCCCGCAGCTCATGGCCCTGCGCGGTCGCCACGTGGTCGTGCTGGCCTCGGGCGATCCCTTCTGGTTCGGTGCCGGTTCCGTGCTGACCCGCCACCTCGATCCGGGTGAGTGGCACGCGCTGCCCGGGGTGTCCTGTTTTGCGCTGGCCGCCGCCCGGATGGGCTGGCCGCTGGAAACCACGCTCTGCATCGGCCTGCATGCCGCGCCGCTGAGCCGCCTGCGCCCGCACCTCGCCCCCGGCCTGCGCGCCGTGGTCCTGCTGCGCGACGGCGCGGCGGTGGCGGATCTGGGCGCTTACCTGACGGACACGGGCTTTGGCGCCAGCCCGGTGATGGTCTGCGAAGCCCTTGGCGGGCCGCGTGAAACCCTGACCCGCACCCGCGCCGATGCGCTGGAGAAGCAGAGCTTCGCCGCCCCGCTCTGCGTTGCCGTCGAGATCTCGGGCGAGGGTGCCGTGTTGCCGCTGGCATCGGGCCGGTCTGACACGTGGTTCGCCAATGACGGCCAGATCACCCGGCGGCCCGTGCGCGCGCTGACGCTCTCGGCCCTCGCGCCGCGTCCCGGAGAGCACCTGTGGGACATCGGTGGCGGCTCGGGCTCCATCGCGCTGGAGTGGCTGATGGCGCATCCCTCGCTGACGGCCACCAGCTTCGAGGCGCGCGAGGACCGTGCCGCGCGTATCCGCGAGAACGCCACCGCCCTCGGTCTGGATCGTCTGAACGTTCTGACAGGTCAGGCGCCTGCTGTGCTGGAGGGCCAGCCCCTACCGCAGGCCGTCTTCATCGGTGGGGGCCTCTCAACCGATCTGCTGGCAAAGCTGGAAGCCATCCTGCCCGCTGGCACCCGCCTTGTCGCCAATGCGGTGACGCTGGAAAGCGAGGCCCTGCTGGCGCAGAGCCGCGCCCGTCTGGGCGGCGATCTGCTGCGCATCGAACTGGCCGAGGCCGAGGCCCTTGGCACCCGTCAGGGCTGGGCGCCGGGCCGTCCCATCGTGCAATGGAGCGTCACCCTGTGATCGTCGCGGGTTTCGGATATCGCGGCGCAACCACGCCCGAGGCGCTGGCCGAGGCCCTGCATCTGGCTGCCGGTGCGCGCAGCGTCGATGCCATTGCGGCCCCCGCCGACAAGGCCGAAGCGCCTGCCTTCCGGAGCTTTGCCAAGTCCCGCTCGCTGCCCCTGCACCTGGTCTCTCCCGAGGCGCTGGAAGCCGCTGAAACCCTGACCCAATCTTCGATATCCCGGACCGCCCGGGGCACCGGCAGCGTGGCCGAAGCCTCGGCGCTGGCCAGCCTCGCCCCCGGTGCCCGCCTGCTGGGCCCGCGTGTGATATCAAGTGACCGCAGCGCCACCTGTGCGCTGGCCGAAGGAGACCCCCTGTGACCGTCCATTTCATCGGTGCCGGCCCCGGCGCCCCCGACCTGCTGACCCTGCGCGGCCGCGACATCATCGCCTCTTGCCCGGTCTGCCTTTACGCTGGCTCGCTGGTGCCCGAGGCGGTGCTGGGCCATTGCCCCGAGGGCGCGACGATCATCAATACCGCGCCGATGAACCTCGACCAGATCGTCGACGAGATCCGGAAGGCCCACGAGGCCGGTCACGACGTGGCCCGGCTGCATTCGGGCGACCTGTCGGTCTGGTCGGCGATGGGCGAGCAGATGCGCCGGCTGCGCGAGCTGGGCATCCCGGTCTCGGTCACCCCCGGCGTGCCGGCCTTCGCGGCGGCGGCGGCGGCGCTTGGCGCCGAGCTGACCCTGCCGGGCGTGGCGCAATCGCTGGTGCTGACCCGCACGCCGGGCCGCGCCTCGTCGATGCCCGAGGGCGAAAGCCTGACCAACTTCGCCGCCACCGGCGCGACGCTGGCCATTCATCTGTCCATTCAGAACATTCGGAAAGTGGTGGAGGATCTCTCCCCCGCCTATGGCGCCGACTGCCCCGTGGCCGTCGTCTTCCGCGCCAGCTGGCCGGATGAGAGGATCATTCGCGGCACCCTTTCGGACATTGAAAGCCAGCTGGACGAGGGCATCACCCGCACCGCGCTGATCCTCGTCGGGCCAGCGCTGGCCGCCGAGGGCTTCAGCGAAAGCTGCCTCTACGCGGTGGACTACGACCGCCGTTACCGGCCCCAGAGCGCCACATCGCAATGGGCCGGATGGACTCCGGAAGACGAGGGAAAGAGCTGAGATGAAAGGCGTTCTGGTATCCGCACCCTCTTCGGGGACAGGCAAGACGACGGTGATGCTGGGGCTGCTGCGCGCGCTCAGCGAGGATGGTCTGACGGTGCAGCCCTTCAAGTCGGGGCCCGATTACATCGACCCGGCGTTTCACCGGGCGGCCTCGGGGCGGGCCTCGTTCAACCTTGATACCTGGTCGATGGGGGGCGGGCTGCTGGAAGCGATCTCGGCGCAGGCCGAGGGCGCGGATATCTGCGTCGCGGAAGGCTCGATGGGGCTCTACGACGGGGTCGCCACGCGTGGGCTGTCGGGCTTCGGCAGCAGCGCCGAGACGGCGCAGCGCATGGGCTGGCCGGTGGTGCTGGTGCTGGACGTGGGCGGGCAGGCGCAATCGGCCGCCGCCACGGCTCTGGGTTTCCGCAACTATGCGCCCGACCTGCCCTTCGCCGGGGTCATCCTGAACCGCGTCGCCTCGCCCCGGCATGAGCGCCTGACCCGGCTGGGGATGGAGCGCGCCGGTCTGCCGGTGCTGGGCTGCCTGCCCCGGCGCGGAGACCTGACCCTGCCCGAACGCCACCTTGGCCTGATCCAGGCGGTAGAGCACCCGGACCTCGAAGCCGCCATCGCCGGATACGCCACCTTCCTGCGCGAGCACGTCGATCTGGACGCGATCCGCACTGCGGCGGCTGGCCATGCGCTGCGGCAGTCCAGCGCGCTGCCGAAGCCGCCCGCGCAGCGCATCGCGCTGGCGCAGGACGCGGCCTTCTCCTTCACCTATCCGCATCTGCTGGAGGGCTGGCGCGCGGCAGGGGCCGAGATCCTGCCCTTCTCGCCCCTCGCCGACGAGGCCCCCGATGCCTCTGCCGACCTGGTCTGGCTGCCCGGCGGCTATCCCGAACTGCATGCGGGCAGGTTGGCTGCCGCCGAAACCTTCCGCAAGGGGTTGTGGCAGCACGCCGAAACTCGCCCCGTGCACGGCGAATGCGGGGGCTACATGGCGCTCGGCGAGGCGCTGATCGACAAGCGGGGCGAGCGGCACCAGATGGCCGGTCTGCTGGGCCTCGTCACCAGCTACGAGAAGCGGAAGTTCCACCTGGGCTACCGCCGTGCCACGCTGCAGGCGCCGATGCCCGGCGCCGCACCGGGGCAGGCGCTGCGGGGGCATGAGTTCCATTACTCGACCATCCTCGAGCAGCCCGACGCGCCGCTGGCGCAGGTGGCGGATGCGGATGGCAATCCCGTGCCCGAGACCGGTTCGCATCGCGGCCATGTGACCGGCACCTTTTTCCACCTGATCTCGGCGGAGGGTGTGGCATGAGCGGTTTCGTCAGCTTCGTGGGCTCCGGTCCCGGTGACCCGGAGCTTCTGACCCTGAAGGCCGTCGACCGGCTGCAAAAGGCCGATGCGGTGCTCTTCGATGATCTGTCCTCGGGGCCGATCCTGTCCCATGCCCGCCCCGGAGCGGACCTCGTGGGCGTCGGCAAGCGGGCAGGGCGGCCCTCGCCCCGGCAGCATCATGTCAGTCGCTTGCTGGTCGACTACGCCTTGGCCGGCCAGCACGTGGTGCGGCTGAAATCAGGCGACTCGGGCCTGTTCGGACGTCTCGAGGAAGAGCTGGTCGCCCTGCAGGAGGCGGGCATTCCGTATGAGATCATCCCCGGCGTGCCCTCGGCCATTGCGGCGGCGGCGGCCTGTGGCATTCCGCTGACCCGGCGGCTGACCGCTCGGCGGGTGCAGTTCGTCACCGGCCACGATGCCACGGGCGCGCTGCCCGAGGACATCGACCTGACTGCGCTGGCCGATCCCGGCGCCTCGACCGTGGTTTTCATGGGCAAGCGCACCTTCCCGAAACTGGCCGCGACGCTCTTTGCCCATGGGCTGCCGGAACAGACCCCGGCGATCCTGGCCGAGGCGGTCTCGACCCCCGAGCAGAAGCTGCACCGCACCACGGTGGCGGGGCTGGTCGAGCGGCTGAGCGGCGCGCCGGGCAACCAGCCGGCGCTGATCCTTTACGGGCCGCTGGCCGAGATGGGCGTGGGGTTCGGTGATGCGTGACCTCTGGCTTGTGGGCATCGGCACGGGCAATCCGGGCCACGTCACGCTGGAGGGCCAACAGGCCCTGCGCGAGGCCGCCGTGGTGCTGATTCCCCGCAAGGGGGCCGCGAAAGAGGACCTGGCCGAGCTGCGCCACGCCATCCTGCGCGCCGCCGGGGCCGAGGCGCGCGTGGTGCATTTCGACATGCCAGAGCGCGATCCCTCGCTGCCCTACGGCGAACGCGTCGATGCCTGGCACGACGAGATCGCGCGGCGTTGGCAGCAGGCGCTGGAGGGCGCGCCCGAGGGCCCCGTGGCGCTGCTGGTCTGGGGCGATCCGGGGCTCTACGATTCGACCCTGCGCATTGCCGCGCGGCTGCCCGGGCAACCGAAGCTGCGGGTGATCCCCGGCATCACCGCCCTTCAGGCGCTGACCTCTGCCCATGCGATCCCCTTCAACCAGATCAACGGCGCCGTGCAGGTCACGACGGGGCGACGGCTGCGGGACGAGGGCTGGCCCGAGGGGGTCGGCACGCTGTGCGTCATGCTGGATGGCGAATGCAGCTTCCGGACCCTGCCGCCCGAGGGTGTGCAGATCTGGTGGGGTGCCTTCCTTGGCATGCCCGAGCAGGTCCTGGAGCACGGCCCGCTGGCCGATGCCGGGCCGCGCATCATTGCCGCGCGGGCCGAGGCGCGGGCGCGGCATGGCTGGCTCATGGATACCTACCTGCTGCGGCGGGACTGACCGCCCGGGACAGGCTGCCCGGGACAGGCCGCGCGGTGCGCGACGTTGATGCAGACCTGTTCCCTGCCGGGGCCAAGGGCGGCGTCGGCCCTGCGTGTTGGTGGAATGTCAGACCGGGGCAGAGAGGTGCTGGTAGAGGATCAGTGCGCCCATGATGCAGAGCGCGGCGCCGCCGAGGGTTTCGGCGATGCGCCCGAAGCGGGCGCCGATGTAGCGGCCAAGCAGCAGCCCGGCGGTGCTCATCACCATGGTCGTGGCGCCGATGACCATGGCGACGACCAGGATGTTGACCGGCAGGAAGGCCAGTGACACGCCGACCGCCATGGCGTCGATCGAGGTTCCGACGGCGGTGATCAGCGTCGCCCAGAGCGTGGAGGGGCGCGGCGTGCCGGTCTCGCGGCTGCGGGCCTGCAGGATCATGTGCAGCCCGACGCCTGCCAGCAGGGCGAAGGCGATCCAGTGGTCGACCCGTGCCACGTAGCGCGAGGCCGCGACCCCGGCCGCCCAGCCTAGAAGAGGGGTGATCGCCTCGACCAGCCCGAAGATGGCACCGGTGCGCAGGGTGGTCGCCAGTCTGGGCGGCGCGGCGGCCGTGCCCTTGCCGACCGAGGCAAGGAAGGCGTCGATGGACATGGAGACGGCAAGCGCGCCGATGGCAATCGGAGACATGGTGTGTCCTTCGGGGGCAGATCCGGCCTGTGCTGCGCCCGCCCGCAGGGCCGCTGTGCCACGGTCTCGCGAAATCCGATGGATCGGACATGCCACGCGGTGCTCCGCGAGGGTGTTGACATGCCCACGCCAGTCCGGCGCCCGCTACTCCCCGATGCGGGTCAAATGGGGGGTGATCTGGAAATAGTCAAGCATAAACAATAGTTTGTAATGATAGTCATTTGCAGTCGCAGCTTGGCGCCGGCACCGCCCGCCCCTTTGCGGACGGCTGCGGCTGCGCTAGGCTTGCCGGATCACCAGCAGGAGAAGGGCCATGGCAGGCGGATGGGCGCGCGACGGCGCGGTAAGCGAACAGATCGAGGCCTCGATCACCGACGAGCTGAAGCGGATGCAGGCGCGCAAGGCGCCGCAGGGCGAAAGCCTGACCCATTGCGCCGAATGCGAAGAGCCGATTCCCGAGAAACGCCGCGTGGCGATCCCCGGCGTGAAGCTCTGCATCGACTGCCAGAACGAGCGCGATGGCCGCGCCGTGCAGCGCGGCGGCATCAACCGGCGCGGCTCAAAGGACAGCCAGCTGAAATAGCTGCATCCCGGTGCCGGGGTCTCAAATTCTGCTGTGGGGGGATTTGGTAGCGGAGGAGGGACTTGAACCCCCGACACGCGGATTATGATTCCGCTGCTCTAACCAACTGAGCTACTCCGCCAAACCGTGGCGCTAGTTAGGCCAGCGGGTTTCGGAGGTCAAGCGCAAATTCGGCGAAAATCCGGGGGCGGGCAATCGGCTTGTTCCGCAGCCCGCGCCCGGCCAATATGGCCGCCGCAATGCGAGGGAGGGCGCCATGATCGACAGGCTGCGGGAAATTCTGGGCGCGGGGCAGGTGCTGACCGGCGCCGGGGCCGAACCCTATGGCTGGGACTGGTCGCACGAGCATTTCGAGGCGCCGCTGGCGGTGGTCCGTCCGGGCTCGACCGCAGAGGTCTCGGCGGTGATGGCGCTGGCGCATGAGACCGGCACCCCGGTGATTCCCCTCGGCGGCCGCACCGGGCTGGCGGGTGGCGGGCAGGGGGCGGGGGCGCTTGTGCTCTCGCTGGAACGGATGAACCGCATCCGCGAGATTCGCCCGGGGGCCCGCTCTGCCGTGGTCGAGGCGGGGGTGGTGATCGCGACGCTGCACGAGGCCGTCGAGGAACAGGGTCTGATCTTCCCGCTGACCTTCGGGGCCCGGGGCTCGGCCATGATCGGCGGGGCCTTGGCGACCAACGCGGGCGGCTCGAACGTGCTGCGCTATGGCAATACCCGCGACCTGGTGCTGGGGATCGAAGCGGTGCTGGCCGATGGCACCGTGGTGGACCTGATGCAGGATCTGCACAAGAACAACTCGGGCTATGACCTGCGGCATCTGCTGATCGGGTCCGAGGGCACGCTGGCAGTGATCACCGGCGCCGTGCTGCGCCTGCGCCCGAAGCCGAAGGCCTATGCGACGGCGATGGTCGGCCTGAAGACGCTGCCCCCGGCGCTGGACCTGCTGCACCGGCTGCAAGAGGCGACCGGCGGCGCGGTCGAGGCCTTCGAGTACATGCCCGCCAGCTATGTCGAGGACTACGGCAAGCTGCGCCCCGGCACCCGCGCGCCCTTCGAAGGTCGGCACGAGGTGAACATCCTGCTGGAAATCGGCGCCCTCAGCCCGCGCGACTGCGTGGCGGGCGAGGACGGGGTGCTGCCCGTGGCCTCCTACCTCGAAGAGGTGCTGGGCCAGATGCTGGAGGCGGGCGAGATCGACGATGCGGTCCTTGCCGCCTCGGAAGCGCAGCGGCGCGAGATGTGGGCCCTGCGCGAGGCGGCCAGCGAGGTTGCCGCGATGCGTCCTGACCAGATCATCATGGATGTGGCCGTGCCGGTGGACCGGGTGGCCGATTTCCTGTCCCGTGCCGATGAGGTGCTGGAAGGGCTGGCGCCGGGCTCTGCCACCTCTGTCGTGGCGCATCTGGGTGATGGCAATATCCACTACACGATCTTTCCGACCCTGCCGAAATCCGAGAAGGACCGGGTGGTCGAGGCGATCGAGGATATCGTGGCCGATCTGCGCGGCGCCTTCTCGGCCGAGCACGGGGTCGGGACGCACAAGCTGAACACCATGGCGCGGCGCAAGGACCCCGGCGCGCTGGTGGCGATGCGGGCGATCAAGACGGCCCTTGATCCCAAGGGCATCCTCAACCCCGGAAAGCTGCTGCCCGAGGCTTCGGGCGCAGTTGCGAAGTGACATTGCTTGGCTTAGATCGTCTGCCATGAAACGCCCCATCCTGATCCACCCCGACCCGCGTCTGAAGAAGGTCGCAACGCCCGTCGACGATATCTCGGACGAGCTGCGCAAGCTGTCGGATGACATGCTGGAAACCATGTACGACGCGCCCGGCATCGGCCTTGCCGCGCCGCAGATCGGGATCCTGCAACGGCTGATCGTGCTGGATTGCGTCAAGGAGGACGGCGAGGCGCCCCGCCCGCTGGTGATGTTCAACCCCGAGATCGTCTCGGCCTCTGATGAGACCAGCTCCTACGAAGAGGGCTGCCTGTCGATCCCTGAGCAATACGCCGAGGTGACCCGCCCCGCCGAGGTGACGGTGCGCTGGATGGACCGCGACGGCAATGCCCGCGAAGAGACCTTCGACAAGCTCTGGGCAACCTGCGTGCAACACGAGATCGACCACCTCGAGGGCAAGCTGTTCATCGACCATATCTCGCCCATGCGGCGCCAGATGATCACCCGCAAGAGCCAGAAGCTGAAGCGCGAGAGGGCGCGCGGCTGATGGCGGTGATGAAGATCCTGCAATGGCCCGACCCCCTGCTGGCCACCATGGCGGGCCGGATCGACCCCGGTGCCGACCTGCGCGCGCTGGTCGCGGACATGTTCGACACGATGTATGCCGCGCCGGGCCGTGGCCTGGCCGGCCCCCAGGTGGGCGTGCTGAAGCGCCTCTTCGTCATGGATTGCACCTGGAAGGAGGGCGAGAAATCGCCCCGCGCCTGCCTCAATCCCCAGATCACCTGGCGGTCTGATGAGCTGGTGACCCGCGAAGAGGGCTGCCTGTCGATCCCCGGCGTGCTGGCCGAGGTCGCCCGCCCCGCCGAGGTGGTGATGTGCTGGCATGACGAGAACTGGGTGGAGCACGAAGAGAAGCTCTCGGGCTTCGAGGCCACCTGCGCCCAGCACGAGCTGGATCACCTCGATGGGCGGGTCTACCTGGATTACCTCTCGGACGGGCGGCGCACCGACCTGCTGGCCGCCTACGAGGCCGCGCAATGACCGCCCGTCTCTGCCTGCCCTGGCCCGACAAGCGCCTGCGCACCCCTGCCGCCGACGTGGCCGGGATCACCGAAGAGGTGCGCGCCGTCTGGGCCGACATGGTCGACACGATGGAGGCCATGCCCGGCGTCGGCCTTGCCGCCACTCAGATCGGCGTGATGCAGCGGCTGGCGGTGGTGGATGCCTCGGAAGAGCGCGGCAAGGCTGTGCTGATGGCCAATCCCGAGGTGCTGCATGCCTCGGTGCACCTGCGCGAGCATGAAGAGGCCAGCCCCAACCTTCCCGGCGTCTCGGCGAAGATCTCCCGCCCCCGGGCGGTGACGGTGCGCTTCCTGAACGCGCAGGGCGAGGTCGAGGAGAAGGACTTCGTTGGCCTCTGGGCGACCAGCGTGCAGCACCAGATCGACCACCTGGCCGGGAAGATGTATTTCGACCGGCTCAGCAAGATGAAGCGGGACATGCTGCTGCGCAAGGCGAAGAAGCTGCGCTGAAGCGCCCTTCGCCGGTACTGCGCCGGTGCATGTTCTTGGCAAGATGAAAGGCAGGGCGATGCGCGTCATTTTCATGGGAACGCCCGAGTTCTCGGTGCCGGTGCTCGACGCACTGGTCGAGGCCGGTCATGAGGTCGCAGCGGTCTATTGCCAGCCACCCCGCCCCGCGGGCCGTGGCAAGAAGGACCGACCGACCCCGGTCCATGCCCGCGCGCTGGAGCTGGGTCTTGAGGTGCGTCACCCGGTGCGCCTGAAGGGCGAGGACGAGCAGGCGGCCTTCGCCGCGCTCAACGCCGACGTGGCCGTGGTGGTCGCCTATGGTCTGATCCTGCCGCAGCCGGTGCTGGATGCGCCGCGCTTCGGCTGCCTGAACATCCACGCCTCGCTGCTGCCGCGCTGGCGCGGCGCCGCGCCGATCCACCGGGCGATTCTCTCGGGCGATGCCGAGACCGGGATCTGCATCATGCAGATGGAAGCCGGTCTGGATACCGGCCCCGTGCTGCTGCGCGAGGCGACCTCGATCGGCGCCGAAGAGGTGACCTCTCAGCTGCACGACCGCCTGTCGGCGATGGGCGCGCGGATGATCACCGAGGCGCTTGCGCGCCTGCCCGAGCTGACCCCAGAGGTGCAGCCCGAAGAGGGCGTCACCTATGCCACCAAGATCGACAAGGCCGAGGCGCAGCTGGATTTCACCCGCCCCGCCGAAGAGGTCGACCGGCAGATCCGCGGCCTGTCTCCCTTCCCCGGCGCCTGGGTCGAACATGACGGCCAGCGGCTGAAACTGCTGGCCTCGCGGCTGGCCCCGGGGCAGGGTGCGCCGGGAGAGGTGCTGGAGGCCGGCGGGCTGGTCGTTGCCTGCGGCTCGGGCGCCGTGGAACTGCTGAAACTGCAACGCGCCGGCAAGGGGGCGCAGGAGGCAGAGGTCTTCCTGCGTGGCCACCCCCTGCCGAAGGGCACGATACTGGGGAACTGAGATGCTGCGATCCGAGGTCAACGAGCTTATCCGCGAAGGCGATGCCTTCTTCCGGCAATACGGCTTCACCCTGCCGCCCTTCGCTTACTGGAGTCCGGAGGAGTTCCGCACCCGCAAGGCCGAGGCCGGGCTTATCATCGAACAGGGCCTGGGCTGGGACGTCACCGACTACGGCGACGGTCACTACGACACGCTTGGCCTGTTCCTGTTTACCGTGCGCAACGGCAATGCGGCGGACCTCGGCAACCCGAAGGGGGGCCGGTCTATGCCGAGAAGCTGCTGATCTCGGGCGACGAGCAGATCTCGCCGATGCACCGCCACATCGTGAAGACCGAGGACATCATCAACCGCGGCGGCGCGCCGCTGGTGCTCGAGCTGTGGATGGACGGCCCCGAGGGGATCGACCGCAACGCTCCGGTGCGGGTGATGACCGATGGCCTCTGGCGGGAGTTGCCCGCCGGCGGCAAGCTGAAGCTGATGCCGGGCGAGAGCGTGACCCTGACGCCGGACATCTGGCACGCCTTCTGGGGCGAGGGTGGCCGGGTCTGCATCGGCGAGGTCTCGACGGTCAATGACGACCGGACGGACAATATCTTCGAGGCACCCATCGGACGGTTCTCGAGCATCGAGGAAGACAGCGCCCCGCTGCACCTGCTGGTGTCGGACTACGACGCGAAGCTCTGAGCTGAGGCCGGGGAAGGTGGATTGGCATCCACCCTACACCTGGGGCTGGACCCGGGCGCTGAAGTGGCCGAACGCGTGGCGCCATCCAGGCGCGTAGGGTGGGTGCCAACCCACCTCGGGCCTCTCGCGATGCGCAGACCTCAGCCCTTGAACGGCGCCATCCCGGCGCGCGCCAACTCGTCGGCGCGCTCGTTCTCGGGGTGGCCGGCATGGCCCTTGACCCATTCCCAGGTCACCTGGTGGCGCTTCGCGGCCTCGTCCAGCTGCTGCCACAGCTCGGCATTCTTCACCGGCTTCTTGGCGGCTGTCTTCCAGCCGTTCTTCTTCCAGCCGTGAATCCAGCCCGTCACACCGTTCTTCACGTATTGGCTGTCGGTGACCACGGTGATTGCGGTCGGACGACCGAGCGCTTCCAGCGCCGAGATCGCCGCCATCAGCTCCATCCGGTTGTTGGTGGTATTGGCCTCGCCGCCCTTCAACTCGCGTTCCTTCACGACGCTGTCGCCGTCGCGCGCCTGCATCAGCACGCCCCAGCCCCCGGGGCCGGGATTGCCGGAACAGGCGCCATCAGTGAAGGCGTAGAACTTGGCCATGGGAACCTCCGTGAAAACTCAGGCGTGACACCATGCGGCGGGGCGAAGGTCAAGGGATACCGCCCTGGCGGGCGGTTGCCTCCGGCGGGAGTACTTTCAGCCTGGTGATGATCGAAGAAGGGGCGAGCCCTTCTGCCGGCCTCCTTCTGCAACAGGGGCGTGGCACGCCCACCATGGCGAAAGCAGGTCGCCGGACAGGCTCCTCCCCTGCATCATCACCAGGCTGAAAATACTCCGGGGGAGTCCGCGACA
This sequence comes from Oceanicola sp. S124, assembly GCF_000220565.1. Taxonomy (GTDB): domain Bacteria; phylum Pseudomonadota; class Alphaproteobacteria; order Rhodobacterales; family Rhodobacteraceae; genus Pseudooceanicola. The sequence continues at coordinate 29,241 of NZ_AFPM01000008.1, forward strand.
GCGGGCGGGGGCGGAGCCCCCTTCGTTCGACAGGTTGCCATGGGGCGGCAGGGCAAGGCCTCGCCTCAGGCCGGCTGGCGCAGGACTCGGGGAACCTTGAACTCGACGTTCTCCTTGGCGGTCTCGACCATCTCTTCGGTGACGTCGTAGCGGGCCTTGAGGGCGTCGATGACCTCGTTCACCAGGACCTCGGGGGCCGAGGCGCCGGCGGTGATGCCGATCGAGCGGATGCCCTCGAGGGCGCGCCAGTCGATATCCGTGGCACGTTGCACCAGCTGGGCATAGGGGCAGCCCTGGCGCGCGGCAACTTCGACCAGGCGGCGCGAATTCGAGGAGTTGGGCGCGCCGACCACCAGCATGGCGTCGATCTTGCCTGCCATGGCTTTCACCGATTCCTGGCGGTTGGTGGTGGCATAGCAGATGTCTTCCTTGTGCGGCCCGACGATGGCCGGGAAGCGCGCCTGCAAGGCGGCGACGATGTTCTTGGTGTCATCCACCGAGAGCGTTGTCTGGGTGACGAAGGCCAGCCGCGCGGGATCGCGCACCGCCAGCGTCTCAACGTCGGCTTCCGTTTCGACCAGCAGCACCTCGCCCTCGGGCAGCTGGCCCATGGTGCCGATGGTCTCGGGGTGGCCGGCATGGCCGATCATCACGATCTGCAGGCCCTCTTCCGAGTGGCGCTCGGCCTCGATGTGGACCTTGGAGACCAGCGGGCAGGTGGCATCGACGAAGACCATCTCGCGCGCCGCGGCCTCGGCCGGGACGGCCTTGGGCACGCCATGGGCCGAGAAGATCACCGGCCGGTCCAGGGGGCATTCATCGAGTTCCTCGACGAAGACGGCGCCCTTGTCGCGCAGCCCGTCGACGACGAACTTGTTGTGCACGATCTCGTGGCGGACGTAGACGGGGGCGCCCCATTTCTCCAGTGCCATCTCGACGATCTTGATGGCGCGGTCGACACCGGCACAGAAGCCGCGGGGGGCGGCCAGGTAAAGCGTCAGCGGCGGTTTGGGCATGGCGGGGGCGTTCATCGCGTCAGATCCTCGGGCGTCTCCTGCTGTGCCACAGGTAGGGGCTTCGGTGCCCGAGGTCCAGAGCGGCCCTTGCGGGCGGGGCAGGCGGGGCCCGGCGGCCTCCCGGGACGGAGGCGACGGTGGGCGCCGTTGCGGGGCCCCGCCTTTTTGGTCCGGGCGCCCTTCCGGGCGGCCCGCAGAGCGACAGTCCGGTGTCAGACGGTCGCGCGGGAGGTCGCGCCGCGATCCTCGGCCGGAGTCTCGCGCGGCGGGCGGCCGATGACTTCGCGCAGCTCGTCGAGTTCGATGAAGTTGTCGGCCTGGCGGCGCAGCTCGTCGGCGATCATCGGCGGCTGGCTGCGGATGGTCGAGACCACCGAGACGCGCACGCCCTGACGTTGCAGGCTTTCCACCAGCGGGCGGAAGTCACCGTCGCCGGAAAACAGCACGATGTGATCCACGCGCGGCGCCAGTTCCATGGCATCGACCGTCAGTTCGATGTCCATGTTGCCCTTCACCTTGCGACGACCCTGGCTGTCAGTGAATTCCTTGGCCGGTTTGGTCACCATGGTGAAGCCGTTGTAGTGCAGCCAGTCCACCAGCGGACGGATGGGAGAATACTCGTCATTCTCCAGCAGCGCCGTGTAGTAGAACGCCCGCAGCAGTTTGCCGCGACGCATGAATTCCTGTCGCAGGAGCTTGTAGTCGATGTCGAACCCGAGCGCCTTGGCAGCCGCGTAGAGGTTGGACCCGTCAATGAACAGCGCAAGCCGTTCGTCTTTGTAGAACATCAAAATACCTTTCCAATTCCACCGTCCGGATCCAAACAGGGAGAGTGAGCCCCGATCCGGTGTGGATCTTTGAAAATAAATGTTGCCAAAGCATGCATCAAGACACGGATCATGTCCAAACAATCAAATGACACTAACGTAAACCGGCGTTTCCTCGTCGCTCTGGGCGGAAACCTCGAACCGACGCTGATCGGCAACGCGGAAATCCTGCGCTCGGCGGTTCGCGCCATGGGCGAGGGACCGGGGCGAATCACCCGTGTCAGTCGTTTCTTCCGCAGTCCCGCCTTTCCGGCCGGCGCCGGGCCCGACTATGTCAATGCCGCTGTCTCGCTGGTCAGTTCCGAGACCCCCGGGGCACTTCTGGAGCGGCTGCACCGGATCGAGGCCGCGCACGGACGGCGGCGCGAAACCCGTTGGGGCGCAAGGGTCCTGGACCTCGACCTGCTGGCCTGCGAGGACCGGGTGCTGCCCGACGTGGCGACCCAGGCCCGCTGGCGCGACCTGCCCCTGGAGGCGCAGATGACCGAGGCGCCCGGGCAGCTGATCCTGCCGCACCCGCGCCTTCAGG
>NZ_AFPM01000007.1 GCF_000220565.1 Oceanicola sp. S124
CCATCGCCACCCCGGCGGCGAAGGTCACCGCGAAGGCCAGCGGGATCGCCAGCAGGATCGACACCGTGTAGTCGGGGATCACCTGTTGCAGCACGTAGCCGGTGTAGGCGCCCATCATGATGAACTCGCCATGGGCCATGTTGATCACCCCCATCACCCCGAAGGTGATGGCCAGGCCGATGGCTGCAAGGAAGTAGATCGAGCCGAGCGAGAGCGCATCCAGCCCGAGGTCGAGGAACTGGTGCACCCCGACCTTGAGGTCGATGGAGGTCAGCGCCTCTTCGGCGGCGGCGGTCACATCGGCATCGGCTTCGGCATAGGTCTGGTAGAAGACATGGGCCGCCAGAGAGGCGTCGATATCCTCTTCGGTGGCCGCAGGTTCGACCAGACCCGCCTCGACCAGCCCCGCGAAGGCCTCGCGCCGGGCCGCCGGATCGGAGAGGCGTCCGACGGGCACGCCGGCGACGCGGCCCTCGGAGAGATGCTCGGCCAGCATCCCGCGCAAGGCGGCCGAGGTGACCAGCTTGGGGGCCAGCCCCTCGCTGACCAGCAGCTCGTAGGCCTGCAGGCGGGGCAGCGCCTCGCTGCCCGGGCGCAGCTCGGCGGCGATGTTGCGGCCCTCGGGCAGCGCGGTGCCGGCGCCGAGGGTGGTGGCGACCAGCGGGTTGAGCGTGGCGCGCACCGCGACGTCGAGATTGCCCGCGACGCTTTCGATGGCGGCGATGCGTGCCGCCTTGTCTCTGGCGAAGCGGATCGTCAGCAGGGTCAGCAGCCGTTCCTTGCGCGCCTTCAGGTCCGGGTCGGTCTCGGTCGCGATGGACGCGGCGAGCGGCTCCATGTGGCTGGCCTCGCCATTGCGGTCGATATTGTCGAGCGCCCCGGCGCGGGTCGCCGGATCGGGATCGGAGAGCTGGAAGCGCACCAGCGCCGCGCCGATCAGCGCCTGGATGCCCGAGTTCGGCTTGAGCTGTTCCAGTGCGTCCTTGTCATAGGGGCCGAAGCTTTCGCCGGTGTCGAAATCGTGCAGCGTGTAGCTGCGGTCCTCGTTGCGCTCGGCGCGGAAGAAGGCCCCATCCTCGACGCGCTGCCACATGTCGCGGGCAGCCCAGGTTTCCAGCACCTCGGTGGCCTGGGGCAGCCCCGAAGCGGCGATGGCGTCAATGGCGGGCTGGATGGTGCGACGCGAGCTTTCCAGGATCAGCGCGGACTGCTCCTGAAGGATCGGCTGGATGGTCTCCTGCGCCGCGCCGGGGGTGGCGGGGGCAAGCAGGCAGAGCGCCATGGCGACAGCCGGAAGAAGGCGATTGAGCATTTCGGTCCTGCGGCAGGCTGCGGAAAGGTCGGGCGGATACGGGAACGGGCGGGATGGGGAATGGGAGGAGAAGAGGCCATCCCGCCCGTCAGGGTCCGGGCACCACGCGGCGCCCGGACAAGGTGTCACCGGATCAGTAGTTCGAGCCGCGCTGCACGCAGGTCTCGGTCTCGGTGTTGTACATGCCGCAGTCGAGGCCCGGCCAGTCGGACTTCAGGACAGCCGATTCCGGCAGGAAGTCGGTCCAGGCGTCACCGGGGACCGGATCGGTTTCCGAGATGATGTCGAACTGGCCATCTTCCTGGATCTCGCCGATGAGGACGGGCTTGGAGAGGTGGTGGTTCGGCAGCATCTCGGCGGTGCCGCCGGTCAGGTTCGGGAAGGTCTGGCCGACCATGGCGCCGATGACGGTGTCGACATCGGTGGTGCCGGCCTCTTCGACCGCGTTCACCCACATGTTGAAGCCGATGTAATGGGCTTCCATCGGGTCGTTGGTCACGCGGTCGGCCCCGGCGAATTCCTTCCACTTGGCGACGAATTCGGCGTTGGCTTCGGTATCGGCGGACTGGAAGTAGTTCCAGGCAGCCAGGTGGCCGACAAGGTTCGAGGTGTCGAGACCGGAGAGTTCCTCTTCACCCACCGAGAAGGCCACGACGGGGATGTCGTCGGCCGAGATGCCGGCGGCGGCCAGTTCTTTGTAGAAGCCGATGTTGGCATCGCCGTTGATCGTCGAGATCACGCCGACCTTCTTGCCGTCGGCGCCCAGGGCCACGACGTCCGAGACGATCTTGGACCAGTCGGAGTGACCGAAGGGGGTATAGTTGACGAAGATGTCCTCTTCGGCGACGCCCTTGGACTTCAGGTAGGACTCGAGGATGTTGTTGGTGGTGCGGGGGTAGACGTAGTCGGTGCCCAGCAGGGCGAACTTCTCGACGCCCAGCTCGTCCAGGAAGTAGTCGGTGGCCGGGATCGCCTGCTGGTTCGGCGCCGCGCCGGTATAGAAGACGTTGTAAGAGGACTCTTCGCCCTCGTATTGCACCGGGTAGAACAGCAGGCCGTTCAGCTCTTCGATGACCGGCAGCACGGACTTGCGCGACACCGAGGTCCAGCACCCGAACATGACGTCGACCTCGGAGACGGTCAGCAGCTCGCGGGCCTTCTCGGCGAAGAGCGGCCAGTCCGAAGCGGGGTCGACGACCACGGCCTCAAGCTGCTTTCCCAGCAGGCCGCCCTTGGCGTTCTGCTCTTCGATCAGCATCAGCATGGTGTCTTTGAGGGTGGTTTCGGAAATTGCCATGGTGCCGGACAGCGAATGCAGCACGCCGACCTTGATGGTGTCCTGCGCCTGGGCCGCGCCGGTGATCATCAGCGCGCCTGCGGCGGCACCGATCATCGACTTGATGTAATGCGACATGGATGGTTCATCCCCTATTGGCGCTGCCGGGGCACGAAGATGCGACGACGGTGGAAACCGTCGCGAAACCTCCCTATATCTCCCCGAGCAGCTT
>NZ_AFPM01000006.1 GCF_000220565.1 Oceanicola sp. S124
CAAGGCCCGCCAGCGCCCCCGGCGCTCAGGCCCAGGGCTGCGTGGGACAGGGGCTGGCCGACGCCCGCCCCTCACCGAAGAACTGCATAAGCCCGGGCCAAGATCAACGCCCGCCGAACTTGCATAAACACAGGAGCCGCGCGCAGCTGATCGAAGAAGATCAGCAGATCCGGTTCAGGCCCCGGTCGACCTCCGGACATGGGTCGCCGAGGTGACACAAAGGGCTCAACGGCCTGCCCGGGCCGTCAGGCTGCCTGGCCCGGTGCGACCTCGTCGAGAGCTGACTGGAAGGCCCGGGCCACCTCGGGCCCGCTGGCGCCGGTGATGTCCATGTGGCTCTCGGCTGCAAGGTGAACGCGTGCATTCGGCAGGATCGCCCGGCCATAGGACGTGGGATCCTCGAAATAGGCCATATGCTCCCGCGCGGCGAGGACATCGACGCGGCCGGGGAAGGGCGCGGGCCAGTAGTGACGTGCGTAGGCCCGCAACAGGGAACGGGCGCGCGGATCGAAGCCGGGGCGGGCGAAGCTTCTGGGGCCCTTGCCGGTCAGCCGGTTGCGCCATTCCTTCAGTCGCATACGCAGGTAGAACAGCCGCACGCGCAGGGCCAGGGCCCTGTCGCTTTCGAAGTCGGCGGGACTGGTGCCGTCGCTCCAGCGTCCGCTGAGCAGCAGCGAGACGATGCGGGTCGCCAGCTTGCCCCTTTCCCCCCGATAGCGTGCTTCGAGGTTCGTCGGCGGATAGGGATCCAGCAGGACCAGCCGCTCGACAGGGCGGCCGGCCTCGGCAAGCTGCCGCGCCATCTCGAGGGCGATCAGCCAGCCGATGCAGAACGAGGCCAGGATGACGGGCCCCTCGGGGTAGTCGCGCTGGACCTGCGCCACGTATTCGTTGGCCACGCCCTCGATCCGGTGCGGGATCGGACGGTTGCCGCGGATGCCGGGCAGCTCGAAGATGATCAGTTGCTGATCTTCGGCCAGCCCTTCGTAGAAGGCCGGACGGGGCACCGTGTGGCCGGTCATGCCATGGACGACGAAGACCGGCGTCCGGCCGCTGGCGACGGGCGGCGCGAGGTCCCCGACGAGCGCGTTGGCGATCTTGCGCGGCGAGCCCTGGTCGAACAGTCGCGAGATCGGGAATTCGAGGTCCAGCACCCGTGTCAGCTCCATGCCGAGCTGCTCTCCGGTCAGGGAATCCCCGCCGAGGTCGTAGAATTCGTCCTCCATGCCAACCCTGTCCAGGTTGAACACCTGCGCGAAGGCGGCAACGATCAGCTCTTCCGTCGCAGTGGCCGGGGCAACATAGGGAGAGGGCAGCCGCAGGTCCTCGCGGCGCAGGGTGGTCGCTTCGCCGTGCTCATGCATTTTCCTGCTCCAGCTGGGCGACCAGATCCCGCTTGAGGATCTTGCCGTTGTTGTTGCGCGGCATGGCCTCGACCAGGATCACCCGGCGCGGGCGTTTGTCCGGTGCCAAGGTCGTGCGGCAATGGGCCTCGATCGTCGCCAGGTCGAGAGGGCGGTTGGTCTCGATGAAGGCGGCGATTTCCTGGCCGAACTGGGCCGAGGCATAGCCGACGACGGCGCAGTCCCGGACCCCGTCGAGGCGCGCTATGGCGGTCTCGACTTCGGCCGGGTAGACGTTGGCGCCGCCCCGGATGATCATGTCCGAAGTGCGGCCGGTGATGGTCAGGAAGCCGCCGTTGCTGATGATGCCGTGATCGCCGGTATAGGCCCATCCATCAAGGAAGCGGTCGCCGGTGTCGCGGCTGCGGTTTTCGAAGAGGCGATGTGCCATGGCGGGCGAGCGCACGCGCAGGATGCCGGTCTCTCCCTCCGGGACGCGGTTGCCCTCGGCATCGACGGTTTCGATGCGGACCAGCGGCAGGATGCGGCCCGAGGTGTCGGGATGCCTATCCACATCCTCGCCGTAGAGTACCGAGCAGGTGCCGGTGATCGAGCTGGAGAAGCAGAACATGAAGTTGGGGTTGAGCAGGCGTCGGGCCCGTTGCTTGTCGCGCGCGGGCATCGACGAGCCCCCGACATAGAGCGTGCCGAGCCCGGGCATCAGCGGCGCCGCGCCATCTTCGGTCAGGTCGAGCATCGAGGCGACCGTGGTCGGCACCGTGAAGATGAAGGAGGCGCCGATCGAATTGACCGCCTCGACCAGTTCTCCTGCGCCGAAGATCGGCGGGAAGAAGTGCAGCGTCCCCCCCGCCAGCAGCCGGGCGATGGAATGGTTGCGCGATCCGGAAGAGGACATCGGCACGGCGTTCAGGAAGATCCCGTCGAGGACGTAGCAGCCTTCCTGGGAATAGCCGAAGAAGCGCGCCATGACCGAGTGGTGATCCAGCTCGATTCCCAGCGGTCGCCCGGTGGTGCCCGAGGTCAGCGAGATCAGCGCCGGACGGGCCGGGCCGGTACAGGGCGGCGGGGTGGCGGGCAGGTGCATCCGCGCCTCGCGCCAGGCGGCATCGACCACCATCGAGGCGTAATCCGCACCACCGATGTCGCGATCCTCGATGATCGCGGCGAGGCCGAATTCCCCCGCCAGCCGGATCTTCTCGTCCGGACGGGCGCGGAAATCGATGGGGACGGCGACCGCATCCATCATCCAGATCGCGAAGATCGAGATCATGGTCTCGGCACTGTCCCGGCTGGCGATGCCGATGCGGTCGCCGGGCGCGAGGCCCCGGGCCCGAAGTGCATGGGCGGTTCGCGCCGCCATGGCCGCCAGCTCGGCGTAGGTCAGCTGCAGGTCGCCCTGGACGATGGCGGGGCGGTCGGGGTGGCGGGCGGCGCGGGCCCAGAGGCAGTCTGCCAAAGAAACCTTGGTGGAACTCAAAAGGGACTCCAGTTCAATGACGGGCAGAGTTGCTACCTGCTGGTCAGGCCCGATACTGGCTAGACAAGACAATCGGTCGCAGTAAGCTTGCACGAGAGTGCTATTGACATTCTTATATCCTGAGAGACCGATGACAAGCTTTGTACGTGCCCTCGCTGCCGCCACCCTCGTCCTGACTGCGGGCATCGCTCAGGCAGATCCCCTGGGGATCGTCACCGCCAAACAGGGGTCGTCCACCTACAACCTGGGGCTGGCAATGGCCAAGGCCGGTGCCGAGATCGGTGGGCTGGACTTGCGGCCGGTGCCCTACCAGAGCACCAGCCAGGGCAGCACCTTCGTCAACTCCGGCGAAGTGGCCTTCGGTCTCGAGAACTCGGTCGCCGTGGGGACCGCTTACCTGGGCAAGGACAAGTTTGCCGGCAACGCGCTTGAGAACGTCCGCCTCGTGGCGCGTTTGCTGCCGTTGCGCATGTCTCTCGGGGTGCGGGCGGACAGCGAGATCCAGAGCGTGGCCGATCTGCGCGGCAAGCGCCTGCCTTCGGGGTTCGGCGCCGCGGTGACCGGCGAGATGCTGGTGCAGGCGATGCTGGCCACCGAGGGGCTGGCCTATGACGACGTGAAAAGGGTCCGGGTCTCGAACTTCACCACCATGGCTGAAACCTTCGCCGCGGGGGACCTGGATGCCTATATTTTCGTAATTGGTTCGCCGCGGGACGAGAAGATCTCGCAGCAGGTCGGCGGGCTGCGCGCGCTGGACCTCAGCGACAGCTCCGAGGCGCTGGCCGGGGTCCACCGGTTCCTGCCGGTCGCCTCGCTGTTTGACCTGGCGCCGGATCCCGCGATCCAGGACATCGACACCGAGACCACGATCCTGCAGTACGACTATTTCGTCTATACCTCCGCCGATACCGACGACGAGACGGTGACCGCGCTGCTGCGCAGTCTTCACGGCGGCAAGGCGATGATGGAAGACTCCGTGGCCAGCCTGCGCTGGTTCGATCCCGAGGCGATGAACCCCGCGATCGGCGTGCCCTATCACCCGGCGGCCGTGGCCTTCTTCCAGGACATCGGCAGCTGAGCGCAAGACGCCTGATGATGCCCTCCGCCCCTGCCAGGATCTGCGGCGCGCTCGCTGCCGTCTCGGGCGCGACCGCCGTGTTGCTGCCTTTCCTCTATGCGCTGGACCCGTTCCGCATCAGCTCCGCCTGGATCGTGGACGAGCAGTTCCTGGCCGCCATGCTGGGCGCGGCGCTGGTCTTTGGCTTCGCCCGAAGGGCGCAGCGGGCGGCAGGGCGGACGGCACGGCTGGCCTTCCTGTTGCTGGCGGTGCTGGCGGCAGGAGCCGCGGCGGCCATCACCCGCCACTACGGCAGCGAGTCGATGCTCTTCGTGCAGGCGACGCCCCTGCTGATTGCGGTCTCGGGTACCTTGCTGGCCCTCTGCCTCGTCGCGACACGCTTCCACGGCGGCTGGCAGATGCTGCTGATGGTGCTGGGGTTCTTCATCTTCGGCTATGTGGCCCAGTTTCTCGACGGGATGTTCGCCGCGGCACAGGTGCAGTTCGACCGCTACCTGGTCTACATGACCTTCGGCGGCGATGGCCTGTTGGGGCGGGCCATCGACATCATCTCTCGGACAGTGACGATCTTCGTCGTCTTCGGCATCGCCTACGAGATCTCGGGCGGCTCCGACACCATCGCGGCGCTGGCGCTGAAGGCGGCGCGGATCGGGCGGGGCAGCGCGATCAAGGTCACTGTCCTCGCCTCGGGCCTGTTCGGGACGATCAGCGGCAGCGCGACCTCGAACGTGCTGACCTCCGGGGCCTTCTCCATCCCGGGAATGCGCCGGGTAGGCGTGCCACCGGCGACGGCCGGCGGGATCGAGGCGGTGGCCTCGACCTGCGGCCAGA
>NZ_AFPM01000005.1 GCF_000220565.1 Oceanicola sp. S124
ATACTTGGAGCAATCGGGGTAGTACTCGCGCCTAAAATGAGGTCAGGCGAGAATCTTGTAGATCTCTCGTTTGATCTATTTACGACCTCTGCCTCTCTTCTTGGAGCGGCCGCGCTTGCGGCAGTCTACTTCCAAAGAATCCAAGCCAAGCAAGAAAAGATATCCAAGTCCAACGAACTCATACTGGACCTTCTCTCTTCGGACACGGAGAAAGAGATCCGCTTGAGGATCGTCCAGGATGTCCGGTCCGAGTTATGCTCAGTTCTGCCGAACGCAAGAAAGGTCAGAAATGTCTTTGTTGGAATGTCCGGGAAATCCGGTGAGGACCCCTGGGCAATCGAAGCTTATAGAGCCTTCTTTGAACAAACCCCGGAAAATGCTGCCATAAAGAAGGAGTGGACCGACGTGATCGGCCTTGGAGACATCTCCGCTCCAAGATACGCCAAGATGGATGAAAAGTGGCCGCTAGAAGTGCACTTGCTTCGGCACACTCCTCCGGTAGTCAACTTCATCATAGTTGAACATGACGTTGGCCGTGCACCTGATGTCTACTTTGGCTGGCTCGCCACCCCGATAGCGGAAGACCCCGAGAAGTGGCAGTCTACCACGGCCATCTACCATTCCCAAGATCAGAAGCTCTACAATACCTTCATGGCGCAGTATTCGTTCTTGAAGAACGGATATCACTGGGGGCGGACCCAGGGACAGAGTCTCCGCGTAAAATCCGAAATTGGCCTCGTCCCATATCACAAGTCAGACTTTGTCGACAAAACTGGCTGGTGGGTATCCAGCATGAGATCTGGCCCAGAAGGAAACGCAGAATACTATGCGTTTCTATACTTTGATTTCGCATACTCGACTCCCCGCGACGCGGATGACATCAAAGTTTTTCTATTCAAAGGAGACGACGTATCGTTCGAATGTAGCGAAGCCCACGGAAAGGCACTGGCGCACATAAACAACCAACTGCATTTTGCTTGGTCGCAGACAAGAGAGTCGGCCGGTCAGATCGAGAAAGGTCACTGCATATACGACTTCTCACGTGAAAGCATCGACAATCCAGACGCTATGTCTGGCTATGTTATCACAGAAGGTAGTGACAAGGTTGGAAGGCTTTGCGGTAGGCGGGTCCACCAAGAAACCAACCACAAGTTATCTGACTTCTTCCCTCGCGACAGGATTCAGCGGGGTAGACTCGAGACGTCACCCCACCTCAAAAGGGAGCTTTCAAGACTGATCACCTCCGAGCTTAGGTCCAAGCCGCTCTAGGCGCCCCAGACAAGCCCAAGGCGCCCACATACGCCGTGTTTTTCAGCCCGCGACGAACAACCCTTCGGCCTTCAACTTCTCGTAGGCCTCGTCGAGACTGAGGCGGGCGCGGGCGATCAGCGTGTCGATCTCCTCGTGGGTGATGACCAGCGGCGGAGAGATGATCATCCGGTCGCCCACGTGACGCATCACCAGGTTGTTGGCGAAGCAGCGCTCGCGCACCATGTAGCCGACCGTCCCCGCAGGGGCGGCGAACCTGGCGTGGCTGGCCTTGTCCGGCGTCAGCGCGAGAGAGCCCATGCCGCCGACGATCTTCACTTCGCCCACCATCGGGTGATCGGCGAGGCTTTCGAACTTTTCCTTCAGGTAGGGCGCGGTCTTCGCACCGAACTCGGCGACGATGCCGTCCTCTTCGAGGATGCGCAGGTTCTCCAGCGCCACGGCGGCGGCGACCGGGTGGCCGGAATAGGTGTAGCCGTGGTTGAACTCGGTCGCGCCGATCACCGAGGCGACCTCGTCCGACAGGATCGAGCCGCCGATCGGCTGGTAGCCCGAGCTGAGACCCTTGGCGATGGTCATGATGTCGGGGCGGATGCCCACGGTTTCCGAGCCGAACCAGGTGCCGGTGCGCCCGAAGCCGCAGATCACCTCGTCGGCGATCAGCAGGATCTCGTACTTGTCGCAGATGCGCTGGATCTCGGGCCAGTAGGTCGCGGGCGGCACGATGACGCCCCCGGCGCCCTGGATCGGCTCGGCGATGAAGGCGGCCACCTTGTCCTCGCCGATTTCCAAGATCGCCTTTTCCAGCTGCTGCGCGCGTTCCAGGCCGAAGTCCTCGGGGGACATGTCGCCACCCTCGGACCACCAGTCGGGCTGGTCGATGTGGTGGATGCCCGGGATCGGCAGCCCTCCCTGCGAGTGGATGCCCTTCATCCCGCCCAGCGAGCCCGAGCCCACCGAAGAGCCGTGATAGGCGTTCCAGCGCGAGATGATCACCTGCTTCTCGGGCTTGCCCTTCTCGGCCCAGTAGGTGCGCACGATCCGCAGGTTGGTGTCGTTCGCCTCGGAGCCCGAGGAGGAGAACATGACGTGGTTCAGATCCCCCGGCGCCAGCTCTGCCAGCTTCTTCGACAGGGCGATGACCGGGGTGTGGGTCGTCATGAAGAAGGTGTTGTAATAGGGCAGTTCGCGCATCTGGTCGGCGGCGGCCTGGGCCAGCTCGTCCCGGCCATAGCCGACGTTGACGCACCACAGGCCGGCCATGGCGTCGAGGATCCTCTCGCCCTCGCTGTCGGTCAGCCAGCAGCCGGTGGCCGAGGTGATGACGCGCACGCCGCGCTCGGCCAGCTCGGTCTGGGTGCTGAAGGGATGGACATGATGCGCCGCGTCCAGCGCCTGAAGCTCTGCCGTCGGCAGGTGATTGGTGATCTTGGTCATTGCGGAATCCTCAGACAATCGCCCGTTTCGGGCGCTTGTTTCCAGAATATGATCAAATCAGACGGAGTCAATCGAATCAGCTTGGGATCAGAGCGCGCGCAGGATCGTCTCCATGCCCTGCTCGAGATCGCCCTGCATGGCCCGTGCCGCCGCCTCGCAATCGCCCGTTTTCAGGGCAGAGATGAGATCCTTGTGCATGTCCGGCAGGTTGCGCGTACCGAAAGAGCCACAGACGACGCGCAGCGAGGGGCCGAAACGCAGCCATAACCCCTCGACCAGATCGGCCAGGATGGGCGCCTCGGCGCAAGCATTCAGCCGCGCATGGAAACGGTGATTTTCCACAAGGTAATCATGCACGTTGCCACGCCGGATCGCCTCGTCCAGCGCCAGGTCGATGCGCTCCAGCGCCGCGATGTCGTCGGGGCGAATCCGGGCACAGGCACGCCGCGCCAGCTCGGGCTCGAGCCCGCGCCGCGCGGTCTGAAGCTGCTCGATCTCGGCGCGGCCCAGAAGCGGCACCGAGATGCGCCGGTTGCCGCGAAATTCAAGCGCGCCCTCGGCCATCAGGCGCCGCAGCGCCTCGCGCACGGGGGTCATCCCGGCCCCCAGCTCGGCCACCAGGCCCTGGATCGTCACCGCCTGCCCCGGCTCGAACTGGCCATAGAGCACACGGGACCGCAGGGCACGGTAGACCACCTCATGCGCCGGAAGCCCCGCGCCACCGCGATCCCCCGGACGATCGCCCTGCCGGTCCGTTCCCGCCTTCTGCGGATCCTCTCCGCCCGTTTCGGCACTCGCTGCCTGCAAATTACTCACCCCGACTGGTCTTGCTGCTCGTCCGCGCCATCTTGCACGGCATACCGGCCCATGAAAACATCTTGTTATTGCCAGTGCGCCGGCATTTTGATCAAATCGCGACCAAGGGGCGGCAGACCCCGCCACCAAAGGGAGTTACACTCATGAAGACCATCACCGGCCTGACCGCCGCGACCCTCGCCCTCGGTGCCGCCATGGCCCAGGCCGAAGAGGTCCATGTCTACAACTGGTCCGACTACATCGACGAAGAGCTGCTGACGAAGTTCGAGGAAGAGACCGGCATCGACCTGGTCTACGACGTCTTCGACAGCAACGAGCTGCTGGAAACCAAGATGCTGGCCGGCGGCTCGGGCTATGACGTCGTGGTGCCCACGGGCACCTTCCTGCAGCGCCAGATCATGGCCGGCGCCTTCCAGCCGCTGGACAAGTCCAAGCTGCCGAACCTGGAAAACATGTGGGACGTGATCGAAGAGCGCACCGAGGTCTACGACCCCGGCCATGAATACGCGATCAACTACATGTGGGGCACCACCGGCCTCGGCGTGAACATCGCCAAGGTGCAGGAAATCCTCGGCGAGGACGCGCCGCTGAACTCGCTGTCGCTGATCTTCGACCCGGCCAATGCCGAGAAGCTGGCCGCCTGCGGCATCATGATGCTGGACGCCCCGACCGAGACCGTGCCCGCCGCGCTGACCTATGCCGGCTGGGACAATCCCGACGACAAGTCCGACGAGGCGCTGGCCAAGGCACAGGAAGTCCTGACCGACATCCGCCCCTACATCCAGAAGTACCACAGCTCGGAATACATCAACGCTCTGGCCAACGGCGACATCTGCGTCGCCTTCGGCTGGTCCGGTGACGTGCTGATCGCCCGCGACCGCGCCGCCGAGGCCGACAACGGCGTCGAGCTGGAATACTACATCCCCACCGAGGGCGCGCTGATGTGGTTCGACCAGATGGCGATCCCGGTCGACGCTCCGAACCCCGACGCCGCGCATACGTTCCTGAACTTCATCATGGATGCGCAGAACATGGCGGCGGCGTCGAACTACGTCTACTACGCCAACGGCAACAAGGCCTCGCAGGAGTTCCTCAACGAGGACGTGATCGGCGATGCGGCGATCTACCCCGACGAAGAGACCCTGGCCAACCTCTACACGGTCACGCCCTTCGACCTGCGCTCGCAGCGCGCCCTGACCAAGCTCTGGACCGAAGTGAAATCGGGCCTCTGAGCCCGCTTCGCCCCTCCTCCCGCGCCATGACCCCATGGCGCGGGATCACCCATGCCTAGGAGTCCGGCCCGCGCATGCCCCAGACCGTCTTTGCCCCCTGGGAAGATCCCGAGGAAAAGCCGCTGATCCGCTTCCAGAACGTCACCAAGAAATTCGGTGAGTTCACGGCGATCCACAACATCGACCTCGATATCTATACCCGCGAGTTCTTCGCCCTTCTCGGCCCCTCGGGCTGCGGCAAGACCACGCTGATGCGGATGCTGGCAGGCTTCGAGACCCCGACCTCGGGCAAGATCCTGCTGGGCGGAGAGGACATCGCCGCCGTGCCGCCGAACAAGCGCCCGGTGAACATGATGTTCCAGAGCTACGCGCTGTTCCCGCATCTGTCGGTCTGGGACAACATCGCCTTCGGCCTGCGCCGCGAGGGCCGCGAGAAATCCGAGATCGAGACCCGCGTCGCCGACATGATGCGCCTGACCCGGCTGGAGAAATTCGCCCGCCGCAAGCCGCACCAGCTGTCCGGCGGCCAGCGCCAGCGGGTCGCCCTGGCGCGCAGCCTCGCCAAGGCCCCGAAACTGCTGCTGCTCGACGAACCGCTCGGCGCGCTCGACAAGAAGCTGCGCGAGGAAACCCAGTTCGAGCTGATGGACATCCAGGAGAAGACCGGCACCACCTTCGTCATCGTCACCCACGACCAGGAAGAGGCGATGACCGTCGCCTCCCGCGTGGCGGTGATGGACGAGGGCCAGCTGGTGCAGGTCTCGACCCCCGACCGGATCTACGAAAGCCCGAACTCGGTCTACGTGGCCGACTTCATCGGCGACGTGAACATCATCGAGGGCAAGGCCTCCCAGTCCGGCGACAAGGTGCTGGTCAACTGGGCCGAGGGCGCCTCGCCCCTCGTCGCCACCTCGACCGCCCTGCTGCAGAAGGACCAGACCTGCTACCTGGCCATCCGCCCTGAGAAGATCACCATCACCGCCGAGGAACCCGAGACCTCGAACAAGGTGCAGGGCGAGATCATCGACATCGGCTACCTGGGCAATATCTCGACCTACCACGTCAAGCTGCCGACCGGACACATGATCAAGGCCCAGTCGACCAACACCCGCCGCATCTCGCGCCGCAACTTCACCTGGGAGGACAAGGTCTGGCTCTCCTGGTCGGATACCGCCGCCGTGGTGCTGGAACGGTGAGGATGCGCGCCCTTTCGCAAGCGGACGACCGGCAAGCCGGTCGGCGGGGGCTCTGCCCCCGGTCGGGCAGGCCCGACTCCCCCGGAGGTATTTCCAGCCTGGTGATGAGGCGGGACAGGGCCCGGAAAGGCGGCCTCGTTTTGCCCGAGGCGTTTGCACGCTCTCACTGCGAAAGTAGGCCGACAGATGCGCTCGACCTGTTGCATCACCAGGCTGAAAATACCTCCGGGGGGAGTCTCCGGCACGGAGACGGGGGGCAGCGCCCCCCTGCCCCCCTCGCCACTCGCACCAGCGGAGGCTTCCCATGCGCCGCCTGATCCTGATCCTCGTCCCCTACGCCTGGCTGCTGGCCCTCTTCCTGGTGCCCTTCCTGATCGTGGTGAAGATCTCTCTGTCCGACGTGGCGCTGGCCCGCCCCCCCTACCTGCCGCAGCTCGACCTCGCCGCCGGCTGGGCCGGGGTGAAGGACTTCTTCCAGCAGCTCGACTTCGAGAATTTCACCTTCCTGACCAGCGATGACCTCTACTGGCGGGCCTATCTGTCTTCGCTGCGCATCGCGCTGATCTCGACCGTGCTGACCCTGCTGATCGGCTACCCCGTTGCCTATGCCATGGCCTCGGCCCAGCCCGAGTGGCGCCCGACGCTGATGATGCTGGTGATCCTGCCCTTCTGGACCTCCTTCCTGATCCGCGTCTATTCCTGGATGGGCATCCTCAGCCAGAACGGCGTGCTGAACAGCTTCCTGCTGTGGACCGGCGTGATCTCCGAGCCGCTGACCATCATGAACACCGAGATCGCGGTCTATGTCGGCATCGTCTACACCTACCTGCCCTTCATGATCCTGCCGATCTACGCCACGCTGGAGAAGCTGGACGTCTCGCTGATCGAGGCTGCCGAGGACCTGGGCTGCTCGCGCGCCTCGGCCTTCTGGCTGGTGACCATCCCGCTGTCGAAACCCGGCATCATCGCCGGCTGCTTCCTGGTGTTCATCCCGGCGCTTGGTGAATTCGTCATCCCCTCGCTTCTGGGCGGCTCGGGCACGCTGATGATCGGCAAGGTGCTCTGGGAAGAGTTCTTCAACAACCGCGACTGGCCCGTGGCCTCGGCGGTGGCGGTGGTGCTGCTCTTGATCCTGATCATCCCCATCGTGCTGTTCCAGCGTAACGAGCAGAAGAACCGGGAGGCCGGCAAATGAGACGGATGAGCGGTTTCAACCTGGTCTCCCTGACCTTCGGCCTGGCCTTCCTCTACCTGCCGATGCTGATCCTGGTGATCTACAGCTTCAACGCCTCGAAGCTGGTCACGGTCTGGGCGGGCTTCTCGACCCGCTGGTACGGAGAGCTGCTGCGCAACGAGGCCTTCCTCGACGCCGCCCTGGTGACGCTGAAGGTCGGGCTGATCTCCTCCACCATCGCCACGGTGCTGGGCACCATGGCCGCCTGGATCCTGGTGCGCACGGGACGGTTCTTTGGCCGCACCCTGTTCTCGGGGATGATCTACGCCCCGCTGGTGATGCCCGAGGTGATCACCGGCCTGTCGCTGCTGCTGCTGTTCATCGGCATCGGCCTCGATCGCGGCATCCTGACCATCGTGCTGGCCCATACGACCTTTTCGATGTGCTACGTCTCGGTGGTGGTTTCCTCGCGGCTGACCTCCTTCGACACCTCGCTGGAAGAGGCCGCGCTGGACCTCGGCTGCACCCCCTGGCAGAGCTTCCGGCTGGTCACCCTGCCGATCATCGCGCCGGCGGTCATCTCGGGCTGGCTGCTGGCCTTCACCCTGTCGCTGGACGACCTGGTGATCGCCTCCTTCGCCGCCGGGCCGTCCTCGACCACGCTGCCGATGAAGATCTTCTCGGCCGTCCGTCTCGGCGTCTCGCCCGAGATCAACGCCCTGTCGACCATCATGATCGGCATCGTCGCCTTCGGCGTGGTGATCTTCTCGCTGGTTTCCAAGCGGGCGACGGCACGACAGTTGCAGGAAGAGCGTGACGCGGCCCGCGCCGAGTCGTAAGGCCGGGACATGACGACAGACCAGCGCCGGATCTACCCCGGCTACACCTACACGCGCGCGCCCATCGAGGGCTGTTTCTGGGCCGGGGACGTGCCCGAGGCCACCCTGGCCCGCCCGGCTCTGACCACCGACACCCGGGTGCCGGTGCTGGTCGTGGGCGCCGGCTTCACCGGGCTGAACGCCGCCCTCTCGCTGGCCCGCGCCGGGGAAGAGGTCACGGTGATCGACGCCAGCTTCCCGGCCTTCGGGGCCTCGGGGCGCAATGGCGGCTTCTGCTGCCTCGGCTCGTCGCGCGCCAGCGACCGGCAGCTGCGCCGCTTCGGCCCCGACGGCCCCGCCGAGGTGCGCCGCGCCGAGGCTGCCGCCGTCGCCCATGTCGACCGGCTGATCGCCGAACTGGGGATCGAGGTCGACCGCCACTCGACCGGGGAAACCATCCTGGCCCATTCGCCGAAAGCCATGCAGGCCCTGCGGCACGAGGCCGAGATCTTCGCCGCCGACTACGGCGTCGAAACCCGGGTGCTCGAAAAGGCGGACCTGGCAACCGAGGGCCTGGACGGCCCGACCTGGTACGGCGGGCTGCATGTGCCGATCGGCTTCGCCCTGCATCCGCGCAAATATGCCGCCGGGCTGCTCGCCGCCGCCGAAGCGGCAGGCGCCCGGGTGCACGGCGAAACCCCTGCGCTGTCCATCGAGGAAACGCCCGAGGGGCTGCAGGTCATCACGCCACGGGCCCGGATCCGCGCCGACCGGGTGCTGGTCGCCACCAATGGCTATACCGCAGAGTCGCTGCTGCCCTGGCTGAGGGGCCGCACCCTGCCGGCGCAGAGCTCGGTCCTGGCCACCCGGCCGATGAGCGAGGACGAGCTGCGCGCCCAGGGCTACTGGTCCCGCCAGATGGCCTACGAGGATCGGCGGATGCTGCACTATTTCCACCTGACGCCCGACGGGCGCATGGTCTTCGGCCAGCGCGGCGGGCTGCTCTCCTCGCCTGCGGTCGAGGCGAAGATCGCCGCCCGGGTGCGCGCCGACTTCGACGCCGCCTTCCCGGCCTGGCGCCATGTGGAAACGCCGCATCACTGGTCCGGCATGGTCTGCCTGACGGCCTCGCTGACACCCTTCTGCGGAGCGGTGCCGGGCACGACGGGCGTCTTCGCCGCCTTCGGCTATCACGGCAACGGGGTCGCCATGGGCTCCTACCTCGGGGCGCGCATGGCCGAGCTGTCACGCGGCCAGCCCCCTGCCGAGCCGCTCCCTGCCGCATTCGCCGCCCCGCCGCCCCGCTTCCCGCTGGGCCGCTTCCGCCGCGCCCTGCTGGCGGCCGAATACGGCATGGCGAAGCTCTTTGATCTCTAGGGCGCCCGCCCCGCAGCCGGCACCGGCCCCGGCATCATCACCAGGCTGAAAGTACTCCGGGGGACTCCGCGCAGCGGAGGGGGGCAGCGCCCCCTTCCCCCTCGGTCATTTGCACTTTCGCCGGGACAAGAAGCGATGCCCCGGCTGGCCGCCAGGCCCCTGCCCCGTCGCCGCCGGTCTCAGGTCGGCGTCTTGGCCGAGCGTGCCGCCTCGCGCTGCAACCCCAGGTGCCGCTCGCGCAGGATGATGATGACCCCGGCGACGATGATGATCCCGGCGCCGAGCAGCATCTGCCCGGTCGGCACCTCGGCGAAGACGAAGTAGCCGATGCCAAGGGCGAAGAGCATCGAGGCATAGTCGAAGGGCGCCACCACCGAGGCATCGGCGAAACGGTAGCTCGACGTCAGGAAGATCTGCCCCACGCCGCCCAGAAGCCCCGCCGTCACCAGCATGGCGATCACCCCGCCCGAGGGCAGAACCCAGCCGAAGGGTATGGTGAACAGCGCCAGCACCGTCGAGGTGACCGAGAACCAGAAGACGATGGCCGAGGTCTGCTCGACCCGCACCATGTTGCGGATATGGACCTGCGCCAGCGCCGAGCAGACCGCCCCGAACAGCACGATCATCGCGCCGATGGCCTCGGTGGTCTGCACCGACTCGCCATCCAGCGCGGTGACCCGCGGCGCCAGCACGATCAGCACGCCCACCATGCCCAGGAAGACCGCACCGAGGCGGAAGACCCCGACCTTCTCGGACAGGAACATGGCGGCGAAGATCACGGTCAGCAGCGGCGCGGCATAGCTCAGCGCGGTGACCTCGGGCAGCGGCAGGAAGGCCAGACCCGCAAAGCCGCAGCCCATGCCCATGGTGCCGACCAGCCCGCGCCAGACATGGGCCTGCGGCGACTTCACCCGCCAGCCGGTCGCCAGGTCGCCGCGCAGGGCAAGCCAGCCCAGGATGACCGGCAGGGCAAAGAACGAGCGGAAGAACACCGCCTCGCCCGGAGGCACCTGGTCCGAGGCAGCCTTGACCAGCGAGGACATGGTGATGAAGCAGAGCACCGCGATGAGTTTCAGCAGGATTCCCTTGAGCGGCTGCATGGTCCAGGCGGTTCCTTCGGTCTGTCGCACAATTGCCCGGCAGTTGTCGCGCCTGTCGCGCCAGGGGTCAATTGCCCAGGCAGGTTTGCAAGGCAGCCATACAAAATCTGCAGTACGGTCATCCAGAGATTGCCTTTCCGCCTCCCTGCGATTGACCGGCCCTTCGCGGCGGGTCATCGTCCGGGGCGAACCAGTTCAAGAGAGAGCCGCCATGCGCCTGAAAACCCTGTCCTCCCTGACGCTCATCCTTGCCGCCCTGGCCCTGCAGACCGGCGCGGCCCAGGCCCATGGCCTCAGCATCGAAGGCGGCTTCGCCAGCGGCTTCAGCCATCCGATCCTCGGCTGGGACCACGTGGTCGCCATGGTGGCCGTCGGCCTCTGGGGGGCCGTGCTGGGCCGTCCGGCGATCTGGGTCCTGCCGCTGGTCTTCCCGCTGGTCATGGCGCTCGGCGCCGCCGCGGGTATCCTTGGCCTGCCGCTGCCCGCGGTCGAGACCGGCATCGCGCTCTCGGGCGTCGTGCTGGGCCTGCTGGTCGCGCTGGCGCGGCCCGCGCCGGTCTGGCTGGCCGCTGCGGTCACCGGCGTCTTCGCCGTCTTCCATGGCCACGCCCACGGCACCGAGCTGCCCGAGGCCGCCGCGCCGCTCGCCTACGGGCTGGGCTTCGTTCTGGGCACCGGGCTGCTGCACCTCGCCGGGATCGGCCTTGGCCTGCTCTGGGGATCGCGCGCCGGCAAGACCGCGGTCCGCGCCGCGGGCCTGCTGATCGCCGCCGCCGGGGGCGCCTTCCTGACCGGCGTCGCCTGAGGTCCC
This sequence comes from Oceanicola sp. S124, assembly GCF_000220565.1. Lineage (GTDB taxonomy): Bacteria > Pseudomonadota > Alphaproteobacteria > Rhodobacterales > Rhodobacteraceae > Pseudooceanicola. Next base: position 11,231 of record NZ_AFPM01000005.1, read on the forward strand.
GCATCCCGTCCGGCGGTCCCGCCCATGGCACCTGCCGGGCTTGCCCAACGAAAACGGCCCTCTCCCCTGCCGGGTGAGGGCCGTTTCACTTGATGGCAGACCGTTTTCGCGGTCCCGCGGGCGCGCGCTACTCGGCGGCGGCGCGCTTCGGCAGCACCCAGTCGGGACGCGGGAAGTGGCAGGTGTAGCCGTTCGGGATCCGCTCCAGGTAATCCTGGTGCTCGGGCTCGGCCTCCCAGAAATCACCCACGGGTTCGACCTCGGTCACCACCTTGCCGGGCCAGATGCCGGAGGCATCCACATCAGCGATGGTGTCCAGCGCCACCTGCTTCTGCGCCTCGTCGACGTAGTAGATGGCCGAGCGGTAGGACATGCCCAGGTCATTGCCCTGCCGGTTCGGCGTGGTCGGATCGTGGATCTGGAAGAAGAATTCCAGCAGCCTGCGATAGCTGATCACCTCGGGGTCGAAGAGGATCTCGATCCCCTCGGCGTGGGTGCCATGGTCGCGATAGGTCGCATTGGGCACATCCCCGCCGGTATAGCCGACGCGGGTCCGGGCGACGCCGGGCAGCTTGCGGATCAGATCCTGCATGCCCCAGAAACAGCCGCCGGCCAGAACTGCACGTTGTTGTTCACTCATTCCACATCCTCCACCTGGTCGATGTAAGCGCCATAGCCTTCCGCCTGCATCTCGTCCTTGGGGACGAAACGCAGCGAGGCCGAGTTGATGCAATAGCGCAACCCGCCGCGATCCACCGGCCCGTCGGGGAAAACGTGGCCCAGATGGCTGTCGCCATGTTTCGAGCGCACCTCGATGCGCACCATGCCGTGGCTCTCGTCGCGCAGCTTGACGATGTTCCCTTCTTCGATCGGCTTCACGAAGCTGGGCCAGCCACAGCCGCTTTCATACTTCGCCGACGAGGCAAAGAGCGGCTCGCCCGAGACCACGTCCACGTAGATCCCGACACGCTTGTTCTCGAGCAGTTCGCCGGTGAAGGCGCGCTCGGTGCCGCTTTGCTGGGTGACCCGGAATTGCTCGGGGGTCAGCCGGGCAAGGGCCTCTTCTGTCTTTCGGTACTCCGTCATGGGGTCCTCCGTTGCTGCTGCACTATGTGGGCAGCCTCGGCGGAAAGGGAAGGGCCGCCGCGGCGTGAGGCGGGGATACGACACGGGGCCGAAAAGGTTTCCCCTGATGCCACGCCCGTGATCAGGGCGGGCGGGGCCTTGCCACCTGACGCCGGTTCGACAGGCAAGCGATTGCCGCCAAAAGAATTTCCCGAAATGCGCAGGAACATCCCCGCGGTCGGGCGGTTCTTGCTGTATCCGGCGCCCTTCGCCGGGTCACGATCAAGAACGGATGTCAAAGGAGACAGACATGACGACCAAGACCCGCTCCATCGCGCTTGCCACCCTGCTTGCCACCACCATTTCCGGCGCTGCCATGGCCGATATCTCGGTCGACACCGGCAGTTCGCTGGGTGTCGATGTCGGCAGCAGCTCGGTCAGCTCCGAGGGCGGCCTGTCGCTGGGCGCCTCCGACGAAGGGCTGAACGTCGACCTGTCCGGCACGACCACTGCGGGCACCGAAGAAGGCGGCAACGTGACCGCCGATGCCGGTGCCGATGCCAGCACCGACGAGGCCGGTGCCGACGCCGGGCTGATGCTGTCGGGCCTGATTGACGCGGATGGCGTGAACGCCACGACCGTGACCGAGCTGATGGCCAGCGGCGAGATCGACGAATCCGGCCTGGACGCCGCCGTTGACGCCAACGCCTCTGCCATCGCCGAGATGCAGGACGCCATCGCCGCCAACGCCGAACTCTCGGCCGCGCTGGAGGCCGAAGGCTATGCCGCCGAGGACGTGATCGGCGCCCAGGCCATGGCCGATGGATCGACCCGTCTGGTCATCGACGACCGCGGCTGATCTTCGCCCACCCTGTCCGCCAGATCGGCAGATTTCGGCAACCCCCCGTCAGAAATGGCGGGGGTTTTCGCATTTATCGGCCAATTTCCGCCTATCTTTCTGGGTCTTGATTCAATTTAACTTTTTGTAAAATCATGCATCTTTAGGGCGATTTCGACTCTTCGGTAAGTAGCGGAGTCCCGCCAGTTCTCGCTATACGTGCAACTCCTCCGCGTCACTCACGTTTCTTCCATGCGAGGCCGAGGCCCTGCGGCCCGGTCGAAACTGGAGCTGAAGGAGGAACGAGCTCATGAATGCCGGACTATTGAAACGCACGACAATGGCAGCCGCCGTGATGGCCCTCGTGGTCCCCGCCGCGGCGCGCGCCGACATCGGCCTGGACGTTGATCTGGGCCTGGGCGGGGACACGGGCGTCCAGGCGGACGTCGATCTGGATCTGGGACTTGGCGGCAATGACGGCGCGAACGCCGATGCAGACGTGGACCTGGGTGTCGGAGGCAGCAACGGCATCAATGCCGATGCGGATGTGAATGCCAACCTGGGCGGCAGCAATGGCGTGAACGCCGATGCGGACGTGGCCGCCAATGTGGGTGGCAACGGAGGAATTGGCGCCGATGCCGATGTGGATGCCGATGTTCTGGGCGATTCGATCGCCGATATCGGGCTCGATCTCGGTGTCGGCAGCGGCTCGGGCTCCGGTGGGGGCACGGGTGGCGGAGGCACCGGTGGCGGCTCTTCTGGTCAGGGTGGCGGCGGCACCGGCGGCGGGGGCTCGGGTGCTGGCGTGGATGGCGACGGCGGCTTTGCCTTCGCCAGCGGCACCTCGATCGTCTCCACGGCCCCGCCCTCTGCCTTCGGCCTGGTCACCGTGACCCAGCTGGAACGGCGCCGAGAGATTGACCTGCAGTGGTTCGACTGGAAGCTTTCCCAGTCGCAGAACTGGATCGGCAAGCTGCGGCAGCGCGTCTCGTCCAACCGCCCGCTGGCAAGCTGGCTGGTCGGCGAAGGCTGGTGGCCGAACGACGTGGTCGGCTTCTACCGCAAGACCGATGGCAGCCTGTGGCTGATCGTCGACGACCGAGCCTGAAGACCGGGCCTGAAGACCGGGCCTGAAAGCCGGGCCTGATGGCCTGAGCCGGGCAGGACCCACTCACGGAGCAGTATGAATGACGATCGGACTGTAGCACCCGGGGGAAACCTCGGGTGCTTTCGCTTTCTAGCCCCTCGGCAGGCGCTCAAGGGCCCAGCGGGCGGCCTCGGCCAGCGTGGGGTCGGGATCCCCGGCGAGCGGAGCTACCGCCGCGCGCAGATCGGCACGGCCCGAGTTGCCGATGGCATAGGCCACGTTGCGCAGGAAGCGGTCCCGCCCGATCCGCTTGATCGGCGACCCGGAAAAGCGCGCCCGGAAGGCGGCATCGTCCAGCCCTGCCAGCTCGGCCAGGGGCGGCGCCATCAGGTCGTCGCGGGCGTGGTACTTCACCTCGGCGGCCCGGCTGGCGAACTTGTTCCACGGACAGACCGCAAGGCAGTCGTCGCAGCCGTAGATCCGGTTGCCGAGCGCCGGGCGCAGCTCTTCGGGCACCGGGCCCTTGTGCTCGATCGTCAGGTAGGAAATGCAGCGCCGGGCATCCAGCTGGTAGGGCGCGGGGAAGGCTCGGGTCGGGCAGGCGTCCAGGCAGCGGCGGCACTGGCCGCAGTGATCGACCTCTGCGCCGTCGCGGGGCAGATCCAGCGTGGTGAAGATTGCCCCGAGAAAGAACCAGCTGCCCAGCCGGCGACTGACCAGGTTCGTGTGCTTTCCCTGCCAGCCCAGCCCCGCCGCCTGCCCCAGGGCCTTTTCCGGCACCGGCGCCGTGTCGACGAAGACCTTCACCTGCGCCGCCGCGCCATCCGCCTGCGGCCCGGCCTCGGCGATCAGCCAGCGGGCCAGCCGCTTCAGCCGTTTCTTGACGACGTCGTGGTAATCCTTGTTCTGCGCATAGACAGAGATCCCGGCGCGGTCGGGATGGTCCAGCACGCCCAGCGGGTCATGATCGGGGCCGTAGTTCTCGGCCAGCATGACGATGCTGCGCGCCTCGGGCCAGAGCTGCGTCGGGTCACCGCGCCAGTGACTGCGCTCTTCCATCCATTGCATCTGGCCGTGATGGCCCGCCGCCAGGAAGGCCTGCAGCCGCTCGGCCACCTGCGGCACGGCCTCGGGCGCGCAGATGCGCACATCCGAAAAGCCCTCGGCCAGGGCCCGGGACTTCAGCTTGGGCCCAAGGGGATCATGCGGCGCGCTCATGCGGTCCGTTCTGCCAGAAAACCCCGGAAACTGAAAACCCCGGCAGGGCCATCAGGGGGGCGCGGATCAGAAATCCAGGTCGGCGTAATGGGCGGGCGGCGGGAAGCCCGGCACCTGGTCCATCAGGATCGAGCGGAAGGCGGGGCGCGACTTGATCTTGGCGTACCAGTCCTTGACGCCCGGCGCGCGGTCCCAGTCGACATCCGAGATGTAGTCGAGCGAGGACAGATGCGCGGCGGCGGCGAAGTCGGCCAGGGTCATGCGGTCCCCGGCCAGCCAACGGCGGTGATCCAGCAGCCAGCCAAGGTAATCGAGGTGGAACTTGATCGCCCGCAACCCGGCCATCACGTTGGTCGAATTGGGAAATCCCTGCCCGGTGATCTTCTTGTTCACCCGCTCGTAGAGCAGCTTGGAGGTGACCTCGTGGTGGAACTTGTCATCGAACCACATCACCAGGCGGCGCACCTCGTGGCGGGTCAGCGGATCCGAGGGCATCAGCGAGGGCTCGGGGTAGAGCTCTTCGAGGTACTCGCAGATCGCCGCGCTTTCGGCCAGGGCATGGCCGTCCAGCTTCAGCACCGGCACCTTGCCGGCGGGATTGCGGCGCAGGAAGTCGGGGTCCTTCTCCCAGTAGCGCTCTTCGATCAGCTTGACCTCGACCTTCTTCTCGGCAAGCGACAGGCGCACCTTGCGGCAGAAGGGGGACAGGGGCACGTGGTAAAGCTCGGCAGAAATCATCGACTACATCCTCTTACCCGGCCTGTCTTGCCGTGACAGGCGGCGAAGTTCAATCCTCGAAGCAGGTGGCCCGCCCGTCGGCGGATATGGTGGCAGCGCCGTCGCGGATTGCCGCCGACCGGCGCTGAAGGTACTCGGTCGGCCGGCTGGCGGACCGGGTCTTGGGCGACGGCAGCACCGAGGCCAGCCGCGCCGCCTGCGTTGCCGTCAGGTCCTTGGCGGAGGTGCCGAAATAGTGCTGGGCAGCGGCCTCGACCCCAAAGACCCCCTCGTCGAACTCGGCGACGTTCAGGTAGACCTCGAGGATGCGGCGCTTGGACCAGGTCAGCTCGACCAGGGGGGTCAGCATGGCTTCCAGTGCCTTCCGGACATAGCTGCGCCCGTGCCATAGATAGACGTTCTTCACCACCTGCTGGGTCAGGGTCGAGCCGCCGCGCTCTCCTCCCGAGGCGATGGCCTGGCGCAGCGCGGTCATGTCGACGCCCCAGTGCAGGCAGAAATTGGCATCCTCGGCGGCCACGACAGAGCGCGCCATCGCCGGGGCGATCTGGTCCATCGGCACCCAGTCGCGGCGGATCTCGCCCAGGCGCAGATGCTCGCGCGTCATGTAGAGACCCGGCCAGGGGCGCAGCACGCCATGCAGGGTGACGGCAAAGACCACCACGGCGAGAACGCCGAGGAAGGCGCGGACCAGGTTGTGCAGGATACGGCGCAGCAGCGGCCTCGCCTGGCCCCGACCGGAAGCCTTGCGTCTGCTGCCCTTGCGCGGGGTGCTTCTGGATTTCGCCTTGCGTGCCACGCCACCGCTATACTTCCCCGGGCGATGCGGGAAAAGCACTCTCCTGCCGGCAAGGCGGCAGGGTGCCGGGGCCGGCGGGCTGACATCTGCGTGAAAATGATGAAGGGGCCCTTCCCCGGGGAGGGAAGAGCCCCTTTCTTCGACCGGAGGGGAGGTCGAAGCAATCCGGGCCGTCAGAACTGGCGGAGGCGTCTCGGGATGTGGCCGGTCACCAGCCTTTCGGCGCGGAGTTGTCTGCCTCAGTTGGCGTAGACGAAGGGCGTCTGGGACGCGGCGTCGTCGTCATTGGCCAGGAAGCGGCTGTGCAGCACCGAGGTGTCGGCGCGGGTCACGGCGTTGGCGGCTTCTTCGTAGACGAAGGGGGTCGCCTTGGCGGCGTCGTCGCTGCCACGGTTGACGCGGACTTCGGTCGAGCCGGCGTTGGCGGCTTCACCGTAGACGAAGGGGGTTTGCTCTGCTGCGTCGGCTGCGAAGGAAGCCGAGGTTGCGGAAGCTGCGATCAGTGTGGCAACGCCAAGTGCTTTGAGGGTTTTCATTTTCATATCCACTTCTTGAGTTTCGACGTCGTCGATTTCGTGGGCGGCGTCGTTTGATGAGATGTAGATAGGCCCGGCACTCCGAAGTTGGAAGTGCATATGTGCACATATGGGATATCATTCTGAGCACACGGTGCCGTGAGTAACATGTGTACAGATCTAAGTATCTGTAAATATGTAGTTTTGCCAGTTTAATCCATACTAAACAACTGTACAGCCAAGTTCAATTCTGGCCAAAAATCGCCTATTGAACCGCGAAAACGGATACCTGGAACGAAAAGAGGGGCCCGCCTGTGCGGACCCCTCTTGAAAGCCTGGGCTCTCTATCTATCGGCTGAAATTATTCAGCCGGAACAGCAGCTTCCTTCTCCGACAGCGGATGCGAGAGATGCACCAGCATCTCAGTCGGGCAGATCTGCAGGAAGTTTGCCTTCTCGACATCCCAGTGCTGCAGGATGTCCCCGGCCTTGCGCGACCCGGTTTCGGCGTGGTGACGCTCGACCAGGCCCTTGAGCTGAGTCTCCCAGTGATCGACGGTGACCGGGCAGGTCACCAGGGTCTCCATGTTGATCAGCTTCTCGGCCTGGCCCTCGGGATCATAGATGTAGGCCATGCCGCCGGTCATGCCCGCGCCGAAGTTCGCCCCGATGGAGCCGAGGATGACGGCGATCCCGCCGGTCATGTACTCGCAGCCGTTCGACCCGCAGCCCTCGATCACCACCTTGGCGCCCGAGTTACGCACGGCAAAGCGTTCACCCGCGCGACCGGCGGCGAAGAGATAACCGTCGGTGGCACCATAGAGCACCGTGTTGCCGATGATCGTGTTCTCCGAGGCGACCAGGGGCGACTGCATCGAAGGACGCACCACCACGGTGCCGCCCGACAGGCCCTTGCCGACATAGTCGTTCGCCTCGCCCGAGACCTCGATCTTCAGGCCCGGGGCCGCGAAGGCACCCAGCGACTGGCCGGCAGAGCCTTCCAGCTTGACCGTCAGGTGGTCGGGCTGCAGCGCGTTGCGCATCCCGAAGGCCTGGACGATGTGCGAAGAGGTGCGCGTGCCCACGGTCCGGTGCGTGTTCTGCACCGCGTAGGACAGCTGCATCTTCTCGCCGTCCTTCAGGAAGCGCGCCGCATCGCGGACGATCTCGGCATCCAGGGTGTCGGGCACCGCGTTGCGGGGCTTCAGACGGTCATAGACGATGTCCTTGGCGCCATCGACGGTGATCAGCAGCGGGTTCAGGTCGAGATCGTCGAGGTGCTCGGCACCGCGCGACACCTGGTGCAGCAGATCGGCACGGCCGATCACGTCATCCAGGCTGCGGGCACCGATCTCGGCCAGGATCTCGCGCACTTCCTGGGCGTAGAAGGTGATGAGGTTCACCACCTTGTCCGCCGTGCCGGTGAACTTGGCGCGCAGGCTCTCGTCCTGGGTGCAGACGCCGACCGGGCAGGTGTTCGACTGGCACTGACGGACCATGATACAGCCCATGGCGATCAGGGCGGCGGTGCCGATGCCGAACTCTTCCGCGCCCATCATGGCGGCCATGACGATATCCCGGCCGGTGCGCAGACCACCATCGGTGCGCAGCGTGACCCGCTCGCGCAGCTTGTTCATCGCCAGAACCTGGTGGGCTTCGGTCAGGCCCATCTCCCACGGCAGACCCGCGAACTTGATGGAGGTGGCCGGAGAGGCCCCGGTGCCGCCGTTGTGCCCCGAGATCAGGATGACGTCGGCCTTCGCCTTGGCCACACCTGCCGCAATCGTGCCGACACCCGAGGACGACACCAGCTTCACCGTCACCTTCACGGTGGGGTTGATCTGCTTCAGGTCGTAGATCAGCTGCGCCAGGTCCTCAATCGAGTAGATATCGTGGTGCGGCGGCGGCGAGATCAGCGTCACGCCCTTGGTCGAGTGGCGCAGGCGGGCGATCAGGTCGGTGACCTTCATGCCCGGCAGCTGGCCACCCTCGCCGGGCTTGGCGCCCTGGGCCACCTTGATCTCAAGCTCTTCGCACTGGTTCAGGTATTCGGCGGTGACGCCGAAACGGCCCGAGGCCACCTGCTTGATCTTGGCGCTCGGGTTGTCGCCATTGGGCTCGGGCACGAAGTGTGCCGGATCCTCGCCACCCTCGCCGCTGTCGGACTTGGCGCCGATGCGGTTCATCGCGACGTTCAGCAGCTTGTGGGCCTCGGGGCTCAGCGCGCCGAGGGACATGCCGGGGGTGACGAAGCGCTTGCGGATCGAGGTGATCGATTCGACTTCCTCGATGGGGATCGACTTGCCCATGGGCTTGATCGCCAGCAGGTCGCGCAGGTGGATCGGCGGGTTGGCCTGCATCCGGGCGCTGTACTGCTTCCAGATCTCGTAGCTGGCGCGGTCGCAGGCGGCCTGCAGCATGTGCATGGTCTGCGCTTCCCAGGCGTGGGTCTCGCCCGACTTGCGGGACTTGTAGAACCCACCGATGGGCAGCACGTCCTGCGCCGACTTCCAGCCGAGCGCATGCACTTCCTCGATCTTCTTCTGGATGCCGTAGATGCCGATGCCCGAGATCCGGCTGAGCATGCCGGGGAAGAACTCGGCGCACATGGCGCGCGACAGGCCGACGGCCTCGAAGTTCAGGCCCCCGCGATAGGAGCTGATCACCGAGATGCCCATCTTCGCCATGATCTTCAGCAGACCCTGGTCGACCGCCTCGCGGTAGCGCTTCATGTTCTCGGTCAGGGTGCCATCCAGCAGGCCGCGCTTGATGCGGTCGGCGATGGAATCCTCGGCCAGGTAGGCGTTGACGATCGTGGCGCCCGAGGCGATCAGCACGGCGAAGTAATGCGGGTCGATGCATTCCGCCGAGCGCACGCCGATCGAGCAGAAGGTCCGCAGGCCCTTCTGGGTCAGCCAGGAATGGACCGCCGAGGTCGCGAGGATCATCGGCATGGCCACCTTGTCGGGGCCCTGGTGCTGATCGGTCAGGATGATGTGGCCGCCACCGGAACGCACCGCATCTTCGGCTTCCTGGCGGATGCGGTTCAGCGCCTCGCGCAGCGCGCCGCGTTCACCGGTGGCCGGGAAGGTACAGTCGATCTCGACCATCTCGGCGTTGAAGTGATTGCGCAGCTCGTCGAACTGGGCGTTGCCGACGAAGGGCGTGTCCAGCACCAGGATCTCGGTCTGGGCGCTGCTTTCGTCCAGCACGTTCTTCAGGTTGCCGAAACGGGTCTTCAGGCTCATCACGCGGAATTCGCGCAGGGAGTCGATCGGCGGGTTGGTCACCTGGCTGAAGTTCTGGCGGAAGAAGTGCGACAGGGGCCGGTACTTGTTCGACAGGACGGCCGAGGGCGTGTCATCGCCCATCGAGGCCAGCGCCTCTTTGCCATCCTCCGCCATCGGGGCCAGCATGGTTTCCAGTTCTTCGACCGAATAGCCGGCCGCGATCTGGCGCTTGCGCAGCTCGGCACCTTCGAAGAGGGGCGCCTCTTCGATGTTCTCCAGCACCTCGTCCAGCTCCGAGATCTTGCCGACCCATTCACCGAAGGGCTGCGACGAGGCCAGGCGGTCCTTGATCTCGACGTCGTGGTACAGCTTGCCTTCGCGGGTATCCACGGCCAGCAGCTGGCCCGGGCCAAGCGCGCCCTTCTCCCGGACGGTGGCCTCGTTGGTGGGGACCATGCCGGCCTCGGAGCCCGCGATCAGCAGGCCGTCGCCGGTCACGACATAGCGCATCGGGCGCAGCCCGTTGCGGTCGGTGCCGGCGCAGACCCAGCGGCCATCGGTCATCGCCAGGGCGGCGGGGCCGTCCCAGGGTTCCATCACCGAGTTGCAGTAGGAATACATGTCGCGCCAGGCTTCGGGCAGTTCCTCGGCCTGCTTGGACCAGCTTTCGGGCACCAGCATGGTCTTGGCCATCGGCGCCGAGCGACCGGCGCGCACCAGCACCTCGAAGACCGCATCCAGCGCAGCCGAGTCGGACGAGCCGCCGGGGATGATCGGCTTGATGTCCTCGGCGAGGTCGCCAAAGGTGCCCGAGGCCATGCGGATCTCATGGCTCTTCATCCAGTTGACGTTGCCTTTCAGCGTGTTGATCTCACCGTTATGGGCCAGCATGCGGAAGGGCTGGGCCAGCCACCACTGCGGGAAGGTGTTGGTGGAATAGCGCTGGTGATAGAGGGCGAAGGTCGACTCGAAGCGCTCGTCCATCAGGTCGGGGTAGAAGACGGCGACCTGCTCGGCCAGCATCATGCCCTTGTAGATGATCGACCGGCAGGACAGCGAGGCCAGGTACAGCTCGTTGATATGCGCGGCGGCGGCGGCCTTCTCGATGCGGCGACGGATCACGTAGAGCTCGCGCTCGAAGGTCTCTTCGTCCACGCCCTTGATGTTCGAGATCAGGATCTGCTCGATCTCGGGGCGGGTGGCATTGGCCTTTTCGCCAAGGCAGTCGATCTCGACCGGCACGTGGCGCCAGCCGTAGATATAGTAGCCCATCTTCAGGACTTCGGATTCCACGATGGTCCGGCAGGTCTCCTGCGCGCCGAAATCGGTGCGGGGCAGGAAGACCTGGCCGACGGCGAGGGCCTCGCCGGTGCGCGGCTCGTGGCCGGTGCGCTTGATCTGGTCATGGAAGAAGTCGACGGGGATCTGCACGTGAATGCCCGCGCCGTCGCCGGTCTTGCCGTCGGCGTCGACCGCGCCGCGGTGCCAGATCGCCTTCAGCGCGGTAATCCCGGCTTCGACGACCTTCCGCGAGGGCTTGCCATCAATGGAAACGACGAGGCCGACGCCGCAGGAGGAATGCTCATGTTCCTCGCGGAACATGCCGTTCTCTTCCATCCACTTGCGCTTGGCTTCCTCGGCGCGCACCCAGTCTGCGTCGTACTTGGTCATGATCAGGTCTCCCTTTGCCGAAGTGGCGGGTTGGCGGGGGACAGCGGGGCCTCTCAGCCCTGCTCTCCGGCTGTTTCGGTTTCGCCGCCCTCGGGCAGCGCATCTTCGCGGCGATAGACGCCAAGGGGTTCCAGCGCGAAGCGCAGCTTGCGCGGCTGGTTGAGGAAGGCGCGTTCCAGCACCTCTGCGGTCAGGTCGGCATCATCCAGCATCTGCGGCACGGTCCGCCCGCCGGTCGGCAGAACGAACTGGTGGAGGTTCGGCGCCAGCGGGAAGCTTTCCAGGTGGGCTGCCTCGCCGGGGGCCTCGCCGTGGATCAGGTAGTAATCCGCGTGGCTGCCCAGCACCTCGCCGAGGTTGTGCAGCCGCAGGTCGTCCAGCCCCTGCCCTTCCGGGATCGCCCGGGCCGGGATCGCGTAGAGCGGACTGAGCGCCAGGGCCACGTCGATTTCCAGGTAGGCGGGCATCGCCAGGGCCATGAAGCCGCCCATGCCCTGACCCAGGGCCATGACGCTCTGCGCCTCGCATTCGCGGCGATAGGCGCTGGCCCATTCGACGATCTCTTCGACCAGCCGTTCGCCGTTCAGCCAGGTCTCGCCGGGATCGGCGAAGAACAGCACGTTGTCACGGCCACCATGGCTGGCGGCATGGGCGAAGGCGGCCAGCGGCGCGCCGCCCTCTTCGCTGTCCCAGAAGGACAGCACGAGGCGCTTGCTGGTGCCACGATACAGCCAGACCTTCAGCTTATCGCTGTCGGAAACGACGGAGATGTCGAGCGTATCGGCCATGTCACTGTCCCTTGCTGCATCCGGGCGGGCGCGGCGGCCCGCCCCGCTTACTCGGCGGCCACGGCCGCCGGGGCGTCGAGGTCTTCCAGGATCGCCGCGGCGCAATCGCGCCCGTCACGGATCGCCCAGACCACCAGAGAGGCACCGCGCACGATGTCCCCCACGGCATAGACCCGATCCAGCGAGGTCCGGCCCGAGCCGAAATCGGCGCGCACGGTGCCCCAGCGGGTCACTTCCAGGCCCTCGGTATCCCAGAGTTTCGGCAGGTCCTCGGGCTCGAAGCCCAGGGCCTTGATCACCAGGTCGGCCTCTTCGGCGTAGTCGCTGCCCTCGATCACTTCGGGGCTCTGACGGCCCGAGGCGTCGGGCTGACCGAGGCGCATCTTCTGCACCATGGCCTGGCGGACACGACCGGCACCGGCGCCGGAACCCTCGGGTTCGATCACGCCGGTGGTGAAGCCGACGGGGTTCGACAGCCAGACGAATTCCACGCCCTCTTCCTCGGCGTTCTGCACTTCGCGCTGCGAACCGGGCATGTTCTTGCGGTCACGGCGATAGAGGCACTTCACGCTCTCGGCGCCCTGGCGGATCGCGGTACGGACGCAATCCATCGCGGTATCGCCACCGCCGACCACAACGACCTTCTTGCCGGCTGCGTTCAGCTCGCCACTCTCGTATTCCGGCACCTCGTCGCCGAAGGACACCTTGTTCGAGCAGGTCAGGTAGTCGATGGCGCGCACGATGCCCTCGGCGGTCGAACCGGGGCCCTTCAGGTCGCGGGTCTTGTAGACGCCCGTGGCGATCAGCACGGCATCATGCTTGCCGCGGATCGCATCGAAGGAGATATCCTCGCCCACATTGCAGTTCAGCACGAATTCGACGCCTGAAGCTTCCAGCTGGGCGACGCGGCGCATGACCACGTCCTTTTCCAGCTTGAAGCCGGGGATGCCGTAGGTCAGCAACCCGCCGGCACGGTCATAGCGGTCATAGACCGTGACCTGCACACCGGCACGGCGCAGCATGTCGGCGGCGGCAAGGCCGCCGGGGCCGGCACCGATGATGCCGACGCTTTCCTCGCGCTCCTGCGCCGGAACGACGGGGACGACCCAGCCGTTTTCCCAAGCGGTATCGGTGATGTACTTCTCGACCGCGCCGATGGTGACAGTCCCGTGGCCGGACTGCTCGATGACGCAGTTGCCTTCACAGAGACGGTCCTGCGGGCAGATGCGGCCGCAGATCTCAGGGAAGGTGTTGGTAGCCTGGCTGACCGCATAGGCCTCTTCCAGGCGGCCGGTCGCGGTCAGGCGCAGCCAGTCGGGAATGTTGTTGTGCAGGGGGCAGTGGGACTGGCAGTAGGGCACGCCGCACTGGCTGCAACGAGACGCCTGCTCCTCGGCCTTGGCGGCGGCATATTCGGCATAGATTTCATCGAAATCATGCGACCGCACCTTCGCGTCGCGCTTCTCGGGCATGTCCCGATCAACGGTCACGAACTTCAGCATAGGTTGCTTCGCCACGGCTAACTCCTCGTCTTGCTTGTCGCTACCTTTTCGGGGCCTTCTACAGCAGGCCAGCGGGGAAGAAAAGTCAGAAGTGATGACCTATATTGCAGCTTTTTCCCCTGCGCGACCCAGAAGGGCAATTCCAAGCCTCGAAAATAGACATCAAACCGGACTTATTAAGGGCCTTTCCTCTGACTTCCAAAGGGTTAATCCTTGCAGCATTCCTCGCCACACCGGACATCCCATGCCCCTTCTCCAGCTTCTTCTTCTCGCGATTATTCAGGGTATTACCGAGTTTCTCCCGATTTCCTCCTCAGGTCACCTGATTCTGCTGCCGGGCCTCACGGGCATGCAGGATCAGGGCCAGGTCATCGACGTCGCCGTCCATGTCGGCACCCTCGGGGCCGTCGTGCTCTATTTCTGGGAGGACGTGCGAGAGGCCATCGGCGGCCTTCCGCGCCTGCTGCGAGGCCGGATCGATACACCCGGCGCGCAACTGGCCTTCCTGCTGGCGGTGGCAACGATCCCCGGTGTGCTCTTCGGCCTCTTCCTGGCGATCACCGGACTGGACGACAGGCTGCGCTCGGTCGCGGTGATCGGCTGGACCATGCTGATCTTCGGCGTGGTGCTCTACATCGCCGACCGGCGCGGAGACAGCGGCCGTGCCGCGAAGGACTGGACCCTGCGCGACGCCATCATCCTCGGGCTCTGGCAGGCGGTGGCACTGATTCCCGGCACCTCGCGGTCGGGCATCTGCATCACCGGCGCCCTCTTCGGCGGGTTCGAGCGCCAGGCGGCGGCGAAGCTGTCGATGCTGATGTCGATCCCGATGATCCTGGCCTCGGCGGCCTATCTCTCGGGCGAGGTCATCGCCACGGCGGACGCCCAGGCGGCCATCGACGGCACGATCGCGGCCTTCTTCGCCTTCCTCTCGGCACTGCTGGCGCTGGTCCTGATGATGCGGCTGCTGCGGTCGGTCAGCTTCACGCCCTATGTCATCTACCGCGTCCTGCTGGGGTTTGCCCTTCTGGTCTGGGCCTACAGCTGAGGCGCAGGCCCCCGAAGGTGGATTGCCATCCACCCTACGCCTGCGGCACCGGCCAGCCCCCAGGGCAGGCGGCGCATCCCGCGTAGGGTGGGTGCAACCCACCTCCCCCCGTTGCAAGGAAAAGGCCCGACCAATGGCCGGGCCCTGATGACTGGATCCTGCTGCCAGCCCCGCCGGCCCTCAGCTTCTGAGGTTCGCCGCCGACGCCTTGATCGCCGCATATTGCCCCGAGGGACGGTGGGGCCAGAGGTAGTCGGGCATCACCGCTTCCGGGGCCGAGGGCTCGATCCCCAGCTCGGCGAAGCCCTTCGCCCCCTCGGAGACCACGTTATCGGCGCCAAGCTGACGCACCTGGTCACGGGTCAGCACCGAATTGGTGAACAGGCCCAGGCTGAGCGTCTGCAACAGGTCGAAGCTCCAGCCCATCAGCTGACCGGCGAAGACCGGCAGGCCGATCACGCCGCGGCGGCGCTGCACGACCTTCAGCATGGTCTTCATCCAGCCGGAGAAGCTGTCGACCTCGGGGCCGCCCAGCTCGTAGATGCCGGCGGGCGCACGGCCCAGCACGGCCACCTCGGCGGCGGCGGCGACATCGTCAACCCAGACCGGCTGGAACCGCGTGCCGGCGCCGACCAGCGGCAGCACCGGGGTCATCTTGGCCATGTTGGCAAACCGGTTGAAGAACTTGTCCTCGGTGCCGAAGATCACCGAGGGACGCAGGATCACCGCGCCGGGCATCGCCGCCAGCACAGCCTCTTCGCCCGCCGCCTTGCTCTGGGCATAGAGGCTGTCGCTTTCGGCATCGGCGCCGATGGCCGACAAATGCACCAGGCCCGAGACGCCTTCTTCGGCTGCGATACGGGCGATTCGCCCCGCGCCCTCGGCCTGAACGGCGGTGAAGTTGTTCTTGCCCTTGGCGGCGAAGGTGCCGACGCAGTTCACCACCACATCCGCACCATGGGTCACGGCGCGCACCGAGGAGTCATCCCGGATGTTGCAGAACACCGGCTCGACCTGGCCGACGACGCCGTAGGTGCGGACAAAGCCCGCCTCGTCGGGGCGGCGCACCGCGACGCGCACCCGCCAGCCCTGCTGGGCCATGCGCCGCGCGATGTACCGGCCGACGAATCCCGACCCGCCAAAAATGGTGACAAGCTTCGACTTGGGCATGGAAGACCTCCGGCTGATCGAATTCCTTCCGTACCTAGCCCCGCTTGTCCTTGCGGGCAAGGCGGATGGAGACTTTGTCACCGCGAGTTTCGGAAAATGCGAAAAATCGTCGTTGACACTCCCCGGGCAGACCCATATATCGCCCTCCACGACACCGGCCCAGGTGGCGGAATGGTAGACGCGCTAGCTTCAGGTGCTAGTGTTCGCAAGGACGTGGAGGTTCGAGTCCTCTCCTGGGCACCATTACCAAGATCCCCGCGAAACTTCGGTTTCGCGGGGGTTTTCGTTTGTGCCGACAGCCGGCCCGGCACCCTGCCCAACCCTCTGCCATACCGACAAAAAACCCCGGTATCCTCTGGGGATACCGGGGCAGTCAGGCCGTCCGGGGAAGAGTGTCCGATCAGCCGAAAACGCGGGTCAGCGCAACGTCGATGGCCCCGGTGATCTCGTCGATGTTGTCCCTGGTGGCGATCAGCGCCGGGCTGAGGCAGAGCGTGTTGTTGAAGCCGGGCAGCGAGCGGTTGGTGACACCGATCATCACCCCCTGCGCACCGCATTCCGCCACGACCTGCTGGGCCAGCTTCTCGGCCACGGGCTCTTTCGTGCCCCGGTCGGCGACCAGCTCGGCGCCCAGGAACAGGCCCTTGCCGCGCACATCGCCGATGACCTTGTGCTTCTCCATCAGCTCTTCCAGCTTCGAAAGGCAGTAGGCGCCCATCTGCGTGGTGTTCTCCAGCAGACCCTCGTTCTCGATGATCTCCATGTTGGCCAGCGCGGCGGCGGGGCCGGCGGTGCAGCCGCCGAAGGTGGAGATATCGCGGAAGTAGTTCAGCGGATCAGAGGCATCGTCCTTGAACTGGTCAAAGACGTCCTCGGTGGTCACCAGGCAGGCGATCGCAGCATAGCCCGAGGCCACGCCCTTCGCCATGGTCACCATGTCCGGCTTCACGCCGTACTGCTGGTAGCCGAACCAGGCGCCGGTGCGGCCGACCCCGCAGACCACCTCGTCGATATGCAGCAGGATGTCGTACTTCTTGCAGATCTCCTGCACGCGCTCCCAGTAGCCCTTCGGCGGGGTGATCACGCCGCCACCGGCGGTGACGGGCTCAAGGCAGATCGCGCCGACGGTCTCGGGACCTTCGCGCAGGATCACTTCCTCGATGGCATCGGCGGCGCGCTGGCCGTAATCCTCGACATCCCACTGCTTTCGGTATTCCAGGCAATGCGGCACCTCGACGAAACCGGGCGCCAGCGGGCCGTACTGCATGTGCCGCTCGGGCTGACCGCAGGCCGACAGCGCGCCGATGGTGGTGCCGTGGTAATCGCGCTCGCGGAACAGAATCTTGGTCTTCTTGCCGCCATAGCGCTTGTGCGCGATCTGGCGGACCATCTTGAAGGCCTTCTCGTTCGCCTCGGAGCCCGAGTTGCAATAGTAGACGCGGCTGAGGCCGGGCATCTTCTCGATCAGCTTCTTCGAGAACATCGCCCCGGGGATCGAGCCCGCCGAGCCGGCGAAGTAGTTCAGCTTGACCAGCTGGTCGCGCACCGCATCGGCGATCTCGGTCCGGCCATAGCCGACGTTGACTGTCCAGACCCCGCCCGAGACGGCATCCAGGTAGCGCGTGCCCTTGGCATCCCAGACATGGATGCCCTTGCCCTCGACGATGACGCGGGGGTCGGAGGTCTCGAAGGGCTTGTGCTGGGTCAGGTGGTGCCAGACGTGGGCCTTGTCGGCGGCCACCACATCGCTGAGGTCATTGTCGTACATCGGTCTCTCCCTGAAGGGTTTCGCAGCCACAAAGACCGGGGCCGCGGGGTTGGGACAGGTCCAGCGCCCGGGGATCCATGGGGCCAGAGGGGGTTTTGCGCGTATTTCGGCGCCCGACCGCCCGCTCTGCCGCGACAAGTGGCAGCCGAGGGGGTAGAAAGACGCCCGGATAGCGCGATTGAACCACGAACCATGCTGAATTTCATCTCCCGTCACGGATCAGAGCCGATCCAGTCCCAGCTGCGCCGGGGCATCGTGGATGCGATCCACGCCGGGCAGATGCAGCCGGGGCAGAAGATGCCGCCCTCGCGCCAGCTGGCCGGGCAGCTCGGCATCGCCCGCAACACGGTGACGGCGGTCTACGAGGACCTCGTGGCGCGCGGCTACCTGGATGCCCGCCCCCGGCTGGGCGTCTTCGTCGCCGGGGACCTGCCCGCCGGGCCCGAGCGCACCCCCGCGCCGCCCCCCGACAGCCCCGACTGGGACGCCCGGCTGAAGCAGCGCCCGGCCCGGCTGCGCCACCAGCACAAGCCCTCGAACTGGCAGGACTACCGCTATCCCTTCATCTCGGGGCAGGTCGATCCCGGGCTGTTCCCGATCAACACATGGCGCAGCTGTTCGCGCGATGCCCTTGGCCGCTCGGCGATCGACTGGTGGACAGCCGACCGCGCCGACGAGGACGACCCCCTGCTGGTCGAGCAGATCCGCAGCCAGATCCTGCCGCAGCGCGGGATCTACGCCCGCAGCGACGAAATCCTTGTGACCCTGGGCGCGCAGGAGGGGCTTTACCTGCTGGCCCGCCTGCTGGCCGGGCCGGGAATCACCGTCGGCTGCGAAAGCCCCGGCTATCCCGACAGCCGCAACATCATGCAGGTCTCGGGCGCCACGATCCGCGATCTGGCCGTCGACGCCGAGGGCGCAAGGCTGGAAGGCGACATGGACCTCGCCGTGCTCACGCCCGGTTTCCAGAGCCCGACCATGGTGACGATGTCCCCCGCCCGCCAGGCAGAGGTGCTGGACCGCGCCGCCCGCGACGACGTGCTGCTGATCGAGGACGACTATGAAGGCGCCACCGCCGCGCCGGGGACCACCACGCTGCGTGGCCTCGACCGCTCCGGCCGGGTCGCCTACCTGGGCACGCTGTCGAAGATCCTCGCGCCCGGCGTCCGCCTCGGCTTCCTCGTCGCCGATCCGGCGCTTGTGGCCGAAGCGCGATGGCTGCGCCGGCTGATCCACCGCTCCGCGCCGCTGAACAACCAGCGCACCGCCGGGATCTTTCTGGCCGAGGGGCACTACCTGGCCCTGCAACGCCGTCTTCGCGAAGCCCTCGTGCGCCGCCATGCCGAGGTGCTTGCGGCCTGCGCCCGCTTCCTGCCCGACTTCCGCACGCCCGAGACCTCGGGCGGCACCTCTCTGTGGCTGGAATGTCCCGAGGGCCTCGATGGCCGCGCCCTGATCGCCGAGGCCGCCCGGCGCGGCGTGCTGATCGAATCGGGCGATGCCTTCGTGCCTGAAGCCCAGGCGGGCCGATTCCTGCGCCTCGGCATCTCGCATATCGACGAGGCCCGCATCGCCGAGGGTCTGGCCGAGCTGGGCCGCGCCGCCGACGCCCTGCGCTGAACTGGCCATATCAATGCGCTGGTCTGGCCCTATCTGGGACGCGCCGATCCCCCTAGGGTCGCGGCGACCAGCCGCCTCCGGCTGCCCCTCCCCCCAGACCCCCGCGCCCGAGGCGCCAAGGAGAGACCAAGAATGGCCACGCCCGCCCTGCCGCAGCTGCCCGAAGACCTGATCGCCGCCTATGCGGGGGTGAACCTTGTCGGCGGCGCGAAGATCGCCACCGCCGCCACCCTGCCGGTGATGACCCCCGCCACCGGCGCGCAGCTCGGCCTGGCCGCCGCCTCGGATGCCGCCGAAACCGCCGCCGCCATCGAAGTCGCCGCCACCGCTTTCCCCGCCTGGTCGCAGACCCCCGCCCGCGCCCGTGGCAAGCTGGTTGCTGAGGCCGCGCGCGCGCTGAGTGCTAATGCCGAGGTCATCGCCCAGGTGCTGGCCCGCGAGACCGGCAAGGCGATCCGCACCGAATGCCGCGGCGAGGTCGCCACCGCCATCGACATCCTGGACTTCTACGCCGGCCTCGGGTCCGAGCTGAAGG
>NZ_AFPM01000004.1 GCF_000220565.1 Oceanicola sp. S124
TAGAACCCCCTTCACCGGCGGCGCTGAGGCGCTGGCGGGCGCCACGGAGGCGGACGGGACGGCGGGCAGCGGAGCTGCTTGAGGGACCTGAAGCTGAGGTGGTGATAAGAAATTCAGAGGATTGATCGGGCGGGCGCGCCGCAAGTTAGGGCGCACTGGTCTGGTTTTTGTCTCTACGCTCTTTGACATCGCGAGTATCTGAAGAGATATGTGGGCGGTTTGGATCATTTCGATGATCGACGTCTGTATATCGCGCTCCTAGGCTTCGGCCGATTATGGAGTGTCAGCTTCACTGTTTGGACGGCTTTCGGTTTCTGATGAAACCCGAAGCACAGACAAACAGAGACGACCGGGACTAGCCTCCCGGTCACAAGATGTGCAGAGGTTCGAACGTCAAGGATATCAGCGTAAGCTGGTTTCAACTTGAGAGTTTGATCCTGGCTCAGAACGAACGCTGGCGGCAGGCCTAACACATGCAAGTCGAGCGCGCCCTTCGGGGTGAGCGGCGGACGGGTGAGTAACGCGTGGGAATATGCCCTTCTCTGCGGAATAGCCTCGGGAAACTGAGAGTAATACCGCATACGCCCTTCGGGGGAAAGATTTATCGGAGAAGGATTAGCCCGCGTTGGATTAGATAGTTGGTGGGGTAATGGCCTACCAAGTCGACGATCCATAGCTGGTTTTAGAGGATGATCAGCCACACTGGGACTGAGACACGGCCCAGACTCCTACGGGAGGCAGCAGTGGGGAATCTTAGACAATGGGCGCAAGCCTGATCTAGCCATGCCGCGTGAGTGATGAAGGCCTTAGGGTCGTAAAGCTCTTTCGCCAGGGATGATAATGACAGTACCTGGTAAAGAAACCCCGGCTAACTCCGTGCCAGCAGCCGCGGTAATACGGAGGGGGTTAGCGTTGTTCGGAATTACTGGGCGTAAAGCGCGCGTAGGCGGACTATTAAGTCAGGGGTGAAATCCCGGGGCTCAACCCCGGAACTGCCCTTGATACTGGTAGTCTTGAGTTCGAGAGAGGTGAGTGGAATTCCGAGTGTAGAGGTGAAATTCGTAGATATTCGGAGGAACACCAGTGGCGAAGGCGGCTCACTGGCTCGATACTGACGCTGAGGTGCGAAAGTGTGGGGAGCAAACAGGATTAGATACCCTGGTAGTCCACACCGTAAACGATGAATGCCAGTCGTCGGCAAGCATGCTTGTCGGTGACACACCTAACGGATTAAGCATTCCGCCTGGGGAGTACGGTCGCAAGATTAAAACTCAAAGGAATTGACGGGGGCCCGCACAAGCGGTGGAGCATGTGGTTTAATTCGAAGCAACGCGCAGAACCTTACCAACCCTTGACATCCTAGGACCGCCAGAGAGATTTGGCTTTCACTTCGGTGACCTAGTGACAGGTGCTGCATGGCTGTCGTCAGCTCGTGTCGTGAGATGTTCGGTTAAGTCCGGCAACGAGCGCAACCCACATCCCTAGTTGCCAGCAGTTCGGCTGGGCACTCTATGGAAACTGCCCGTGATAAGCGGGAGGAAGGTGTGGATGACGTCAAGTCCTCATGGCCCTTACGGGTTGGGCTACACACGTGCTACAATGGCATCTACAGTGGGTTAATCCCAAAAAGATGTCTCAGTTCGGATTGTCGTCTGCAACTCGACGGCATGAAGTCGGAATCGCTAGTAATCGCGTAACAGCATGACGCGGTGAATACGTTCCCGGGCCTTGTACACACCGCCCGTCACATCATGGGAGTTGGGTTTACCCGAAGACGGTGCGCCAACCTTTTGGAGGCAGCCGGCCACGGTAGGCTCAGCGACTGGGATGAAGTCGTAACAAGGTAGCCGTAGGGGAACCTGCGGCTGGATCACCTCCTTTCTAAGGATGATCCTAGCAGATCAGCTTGCTGATCTCGTGGATCACTTAGCAGAAGAGCCCTTCCTTTGGGGCTCGACAAACTCGGTCCAGGCCGTCCTCATATCTCTTCAGAACAAGTGGTTCAGGTCATCGACCTGCGGATCCGATACGGATCACCTTAGGGTCGGTAGCTCAGGTGGTTAGAGCGCACGCCTGATAAGCGTGAGGTCGGAGGTTCAAGTCCTCCTCGACCCACCAACCTGCCTTTGCGAAGCAAAGGTCAGGAGGCGGTAGGGTATTCGACGCAGTCGAATGTCCCGAACGCCAGACAGCTCCCAGGATTGCACCGGGTGCCTCTCGCGCATTGCTTCGCAATACGCTGTCGCACTCGTTGAATGCTGGAGCATTCAACGTTGGGGCCTTAGCTCAGCTGGGAGAGCGCCTGATTTGCATTCAGGAGGTCAGGAGTTCGATCCTCCTAGGCTCCACCACTTACTCAAGCAAAGAGCGTTCGATTTGATCGGCAAGCACCGGGTTCTGGTTCTTGCCCGTCCAATCGGACGTTGCTGTTTCTTCGGAGGCAGCATTTGACATCGTAAAGAGAGATATCAATCAACCTCATCTCCCCCCGCAAGTGAGCGGACCGGGACGTTGAAGTGCCAGACCTTCGGGAACGGCGAGCGGTTGAGAAGGACGCCAAGCCTTCCGCCCGTATGCTTCTTCGCAAAGAATGAGTGTTGTCCAAGTCAAGTACACTAACCAGAGCAACTTCGGTTGCTCACAGTCAGGACGACAGTCCTGGCGGGAAAATGTATGACTTCTGATCCAGAACAGAGAGCCAGCGGACGAACCAGCCCGCGTAGCTCGCGACATGTGAATGTCTTCTTCTGGATCGGATCAAGCGCGAGAAGGGCGTTTGGTGGATGCCTTGGCAGCAAGAGGCGATGAAGGACGTGATACTCTGCGATAAGCCATGGGGAGCTGAGAATAAGCTTTGATCCATGGATCTCCGAATGGGGCAACCCACCTGAATGCTTGATATAATTGCCGTTCGCGGCAGCCTATATCACGCATAACCAGGTACTTCTTACCTGAATACATAGGGTTTGAAGAGCAAACCCGGGGAACTGAAACATCTAAGTACCCGGAGGAAAGGAAATCAATTGATACTCCCCTAGTAGCGGCGAGCGAACGGGGACCAGCCGAGCCTTGAGAGTGACCAGAACTGTTTGGAAAAGCAGACCATAGTGGGTGACAGTCCCGTATGGGTAGCTCGATGGGACGTATTAAGTAGGGCGGGACACGTGAAATCCTGTCTGAAGATCGGAGGACCACCTTCGAAGGCTAAGTACTCCTTGCTGACCGATAGCGAACCAGTACCGTGAGGGAAAGGTGAAAAGCACCCCGACGAGGGGAGTGAAACAGTACCTGAAACCGAACGCCTACAATCAGTTGGAGGGTCCTTGCGACCTGACAGCGTACCTTTTGTATAATGGGTCATCGACTTGGTCTCACGAGCAAGCTTAAGCCGATAGGTGTAGGCGCAGCGAAAGCGAGTCTTAATAGGGCGTTGAGTTCGTGGGATCAGACCCGAAACCGAGTGATCTAGGCATGACCAGGATGAAGGTTGGGTAACACCAACTGGAGGTCCGAACCCACACCTGTTGAAAAAGGTCGGGATGAGTTGTGCCTAGGGGTGAAAGGCCAATCAAACTCGGAGATAGCTGGTTCTCCGCGAAATCTATTTAGGTAGAGCGTCATCCGAATACCCCGGGGGGTAGAGCACTGGATGGGTAATGGGGCCCCACAGGCTTACTGATCCTAACCAAACTCCGAATACCCGGGAGTACTAGATGGCAGACACACTGCGGGTGCTAACGCCCGTAGTGGAGAGGGAAACAACCCTGACCTCCAGCTAAGGCCCCCAATTCATGGCTAAGTGGGAAAGCAGGTGGGATGTCCATAACAACCAGGAGGTTGGCTTAGAAGCAGCCATCCTTTAAAGATAGCGTAACAGCTCACTGGTCTAATCAAGACGTCCTGCGGCGAAGATGTAACGGGGCTCAAGCCATGAGCCGAAGCTGAGGATACGCATAGCGTATGGTAGCGGAGCGTAGTGTGACATAGCTTCATGCCTTCTTCACCTTCTCCGGAAGGTATTGAAGGCTCGAAGCTTTCTGTGAAGCCGGCCTGTGAGGGATCCGGTGGAGAGATCACTAGCGAGAATGATGACATGAGTAGCGACAAAGAGTGTGAGAGACACTCTCGCCGAAAGTCCAAGGGTTCCTGCTTAAAGCTAATCTGAGCAGGGTAAGCCGGCCCCTAAGCCGAGGCCGAAAGGCGTAGGCGATGGGAACCAGGTTAATATTCCTGGGCCGTGTGGTGGTGACGGATCTCGAAGGTTGTTCCTCCTTATCGGATTGGAGGGGCCGCTTAGAGGTTCCTGGAAATAGCCCCACTTTAAGACCGTACCCTAAACCGACACAGGTGGACTGGTAGAGCATACCAAGGCGCTTGAGAGAACGATGTTGAAGGAACTCGGCAAAATACCTCCGTAAGTTCGCGAGAAGGAGGCCCGGGTTCAAGGCAACTTGGATCCGGGGGCACAAACCAGGGGGTGGCGACTGTTTACTAAAAACACAGGGCTCTGCGAAGTCGCAAGACGACGTATAGGGTCTGACGCCTGCCCGGTGCCTGAAGGTTAAAAGGAGGGGTGCAAGCTCTGAATTGAAGCCCAGGTAAACGGCGGCCGTAACTATAACGGTCCTAAGGTAGCGAAATTCCTTGTCGGGTAAGTTCCGACCTGCACGAATGGCGTAACGACTTCCCCGCTGTCTCCAACATCGACTCAGCGAAATTGAATTGCCTGTCAAGATGCAGGCTTCCCGCGGTTAGACGGAAAGACCCCGTGCACCTTTACTACAGCTTCACACTGGCATCAGGCACAACATGTGCAGGATAGGTGGTAGGCTTCGAAGCAGGGACGCCAGTTCCTGTGGAGCCTTCCTTGAGATACCACCCTTGTTCTGCTTGATGTCTAACCGCGGTCCGTTATCCGGATCCGGGACCCTGTGTGGCGGGTAGTTTGACTGGGGCGGTCGCCTCCTAAAGCGTAACGGAGGCGCGCGAAGGTTGGCTCAGAGCGGTCGGAAATCGCTCGTTGAGTGCAATGGCAGAAGCCAGCCTGACTGCGAGACTGACAAGTCGAGCAGAGTCGAAAGACGGCCATAGTGATCCGGTGGTCCCAAGTGGGAGGGCCATCGCTCAACGGATAAAAGGTACGCCGGGGATAACAGGCTGATACTGCCCAAGAGTCCATATCGACGGCAGTGTTTGGCACCTCGATGTCGGCTCATCTCATCCTGGGGCTGGAGCAGGTCCCAAGGGTACGGCTGTTCGCCGTTTAAAGAGGTACGTGAGCTGGGTTTAGAACGTCGTGAGACAGTTCGGTCCCTATCTGCCGTGGGTGTAGGATACTTGAGAGGAGTTGCCCCTAGTACGAGAGGACCGGGGTGAACGATCCACTGGTGGACCAGTTGTTATGCCAATAGCAGTGCTGGGTAGCTATGATCGGAAAGGATAACCGCTGAAGGCATCTAAGCGGGAAGCCCCCCTCAAAACAAGGTATCCCTGAGGGCCGTGGTAGACCACCACGTCGATAGGCCGGAGATGTAAGTGCAGCAATGCATTCAGTTGACCGGTACTAATGGCCCGATAGGCTTGACCCGATCCAGTAGAAGACAATCCCTACTGATCGAAGTCATACAGACACACCAAAAACACTACTCGGACACGTTGAACGATATCTCTCTAAGTTGGATTTTTACTCGGTCTGGTGGTCATAGCACGAGCAAAACACCCGGTCCCATCCCGAACCCGGAAGTTAAGTGCCGTCGCGCTGATGGTACTGCGGCTTAAGTCGTGGGAGAGTAAGTCGCCGCCAGACCTAGTAAAAATCCAATAACGATGACAAAACAAAACCGACCGCCCGAAAGGACGGTCGGTTTTTGCGTTCAAGCACATGCGCCACACACGTCCGCGCACACATCCGCGCAAAGCAACCCCGCCCACGCCCGGCATTCCGGCCAAGCCACCGCCCCGCGACCTCCGGGACAGCTGAACGACCCTGAAACCGCGTGATCCCCAGAAGGCCGACCGCTCAAACCGGA
>NZ_AFPM01000003.1 GCF_000220565.1 Oceanicola sp. S124
AAAAATCACTCCGCACCAGATTTTCTCGCAACGCCTTTAATTTAAGGGGTATCCGCAACCCGGGCCTGCCTGCCCGCGCTCATTGCGCCCGCCGCCCCCGCGAATCCCGACGCCAAGAGGCCCTCAAGAGCCCCATTTGAACCCGCGACGAATCCCGGCGGGAGGCGATGCGCAGCCTTGGAAGAAGAGACTTCTGGTCAGACGGGTGAATCAGACGGGTGATCGCCAGGGCGCGTGCCTCCCCGGGGCGGCAGCGGGCCCCCGTTCGCCGTCGAGAGCACACGACGGCAGAGCACCGCGAGCCGAGTGCTGACAAAAGAGAAGGCCTGGGCCCGAGGAAGCCCGGTCCCGGACCGGATCATTCCTCGCAGAGAAGGGTGGCACCCAGATCGCGCCGGGCCGCAGACCAGTCAGCGCGCAACCGTATCCACCAGAGCCATCCCGAAACTGACCGCCGGCCCGTACTCCGAAAGCCGGTCCTTCCTCAGCCTCATCGGCTCCGCTCTGATGTACCGGTGCCTGACCTCGACCGGCCCTTCGGTCCTTTGGTTCAGGAGCGACTGGTCCCCGCGCCGAAGCAGAGCCTGCTTGCAGAAGTGAACGGAGATGATCGTCGGCCGACGTCGGGACGCAACCGGGGACGATCCGGTCATCCCTTGATCTGCCCTGCCCTCGTTTGACATCGCTCCGGGCGAGGGGTCGAAACGGCCCCCGCCCGGAGACGTCGCGCCACCCAAGGCATGCCGAGGACCACGCCGCCCGCGTCGGCTCTGCTTGCTTTGCGACAAGCCGGAACCTGCGCAACACGGGCGCGGGGCGAAGCCCCCACCCCATCGAACTGCATCGAGGGGCAGGATCCATGTCGCCGGGGCCAAGGGGGGTGGTGAACGAAATGCTGAGCGTTCAGAGGCCGCTCGCGCGCCGATGGCCAGCCCCAGAAGGCCGGACGGTCCCAGAAACCCCATTTGGGACATAGGAAAACGCCCCGCGAGGGACCTGTTTTCGGGTTTGCGATGTGCAGTTGGCGGAGAGGATATCCACCATCAGTGTCTGTTGCCCACACTTGGTGCGGTCGGATTTCCGGAACAACGTCACGAAACACCAAGCTCAGGATCAGTCTCAGATGGCCTGAACAGGCCGCACGTCCTGGACAGGGTTCTGCTGTCGCTCGAAGCCGAGGGGCGACAGCGTTCCGTGCCGGCCAACCTTGGGCGTCGGATCGCCGGACATCTGAAAGTCGCAGATCGCGTCTCGCCTGGCTTTGCCGCGCGCCCGGCGGACCCGCGGATCTGCTCCGCTTAGGCCTCTGCAGGTTCCGGGACGCTCTCAGGTTCATCATAGACGCCCGGATCTCGGCCTCTTTCTCAGCCTCACAACATCGCGTCGCCCCGGGTTCCCTATTTCACGGGAGCCGCGGGCGTAGCTGCTCACGCTCAAACGCTCTGTCACCTGCCCGTCCAGGCAGCCCCTCTCCATGAGCCGGGGGAGGGCAGGTCGCTTACAATCTTCTCTTGGCCTGATGCCGCATATCGTGGCCTCTATGACTCGGAACAAGCAAAACGGCATCCTCGCTGCTCGGAGCAACTCACGTCGCACAGTCAATGCGGCCTTGGCCTACCCACCCAGCCCGATTGAGAGCTCCCGAGCGGCATCCATCATCTGCGGCCGCATGCGAGCAATGTCTTCTTCGCGGAACCGTTCCCTCGGCCCCGAGAAGGACAGGGCCCCCAGCAGACGCTCCGATCCAGCGAATACAGGCGCGGCGATACCCGCACAAAGCTTGTCCCTCTCTCCGAGCGAGACGGCGAAGCACTCCTGCCGGATCAAATCCATATCGCTGCCCTGCTCAGGCGGATCACCGAAGGCGCGCAGGATCTTGCCTGCCGCGCCCCGATAAAGCGGCAAGCGATCCCCGACATGCACACGGTCCAGGGTCGAGTGATGCGAATCCAGCCTGAACAGGCACAGCCGTTCGGTCGCGGTCTGGCGCACGTGGAAAGAAGGGCTTTCCGTTCCGATCGATACGAGACGTTCCATGACCGGCAGGAAGTGATGGCGCAGCGGGTTGCTGCGTTCGTAAGCCAGGCCAAGCTGCATGATGGTCGGGCCCAGCGCATACTTGGACTCCTCGATCCGGATCACGTAGCCGGCCGATTGCAATGACTCCATCAGCCTCAGGATCGTGCTCTTGTAGAGCCCCGTCGCACGAGCGATCTCGGAGAGGTTGCGTGGGATCGTGCTGGCCTCGAGCGCCGCGATGATCGAGAGCGCTCGGTCCACCGCTGCAACACCGCGCGATGCTTTATCCTTGTCGGGACCTGTGTTGTCCTGGGCTGTCACATTCACCTCGACCTATGCGTTGGCTAGAATTGGCATTACGCCTGAACCCGTCTTCATTGAACCGCGGGATTGGGCCTTGTTATCCGGAAATTTCTATCAGAAGTGTCCGCGGCGACCAATCCGTCTTTGTTCCCCGTACAGATGACGGGGCCGCCGGATGTACCGGCGCCCCCCTCTGCTCCACGGAGATCGGCACGCCCGACCTTCGACCCAACGCAAACCGCCTCATGCGGAAGTTGCTGCATCTTCTGCCTCCCGGGTCCCTAGAACCAGCAAGGCGTCGGCCGCGATGATCTCGGCGCCCCGGCAGATGAGCGGGTTCACGTCCATTTCCGCCAGGACGTCCCCATGATCGGCTGCGAACTCGGACACCCGCGCGATGATTTCGGACAGGGCCCTGCGATCGACGGCGGGCTGCCCCCGGAAGCCATCCAGCAGGCTTGCGCCCCGCAGCCTCGCCAGCATGGCCTCCGCCTGCGATGCAGACACCGGCGCAGGTGCCGTTACGCTGTCGGCCATCAGTTCGACAAGGACGCCACCGAGCCCGACAAGCACCAAGGGACCAAAGGCCGGGTCAACGCGGGCGCCGACGACGATCTCGAGCCCCTCGGGAACCATGTGCTGAAGGATCACCCCGTCGATGCGCGCGGAAGGTGCGGCCGTGCGGACAGCGAGCACCATCTTCTCATAGGCGGCGGCAGCAGCCTCGGCGCCCTGCAGGCCAAGCGCGATGCCGCCGACCTCGGTCTTGTGGGCAATGTCGGGGCTGTCGATCTTCATCACCAGGCGCCCCCCCATCTCTGCGGCCGCGCTGCGCACCTCCTCGGCCGAGGCGGCGCGACGGTCGCCGGTGACAGGCACACCATAGGAGGCGAGAAGAGCCTTTGCCTCGCGCTCGGGGATCGTGGAGGACCCCCAAGCGGCCAACTTGCCTGCCACCGCACTCCGTGCGGCCTCTTCGACCAGCCTCGGCGCCTGCTCTGCGGCCGCAGACCGCCGGCGGTGCCAGTCGGCCCACAACCGGATCGCCGTGAAGCAGGTGGCATTGGAGCGGAACAGCGCCAAATTGCGGCTGGTCTCGATCTCTGCCGCGCCCGGACCTTCCAGCCACCCCGAAAGCCAGACCATGGCGATCACCTTGCCGGCCTTGCCCGCCAGCTCGTCGAGCAGCTGGATCCGGGGGGTTGCCGTGTCATAGGCCAGCGGATGCGGAATGACGATCAGACCGTAGCTGTTGTCGGCCAGGACGGTCTCGACGCAAGCGGTCAGCGAGGCCATGTTGTTCACCACCTCGGCGGTAACATCCGCCGGGTTGCGGACCGCGCCGAAGCTGGGAATATGCTCGGCCAGGGTCGCCAGGACGGCACCATCCGGCTGTGGCAATGGAACGCCCGCCGTTTCAGCGGCGTCGGCGGCCATGATGGCAGCCCCGCCGGAGGTCGCGATGACCATGCTCCCGTCACTCGACGGCGCCCCGACCTTGGAGAAGAAGGCCGCGATCTCGAGCAGGTCCTCGAAATCGTCGACCATGATGCCGCCGGCCCGATCGATCATGCTGCGATAGGCCACCTGGGATCCGGCAAGGCTGCCGGTATGAGAGGCAGCCGCCTCGGCCCCGGAGGTACCCCGGGCCATCTTGCACAGGATCAGTGGCTTGCCGGCCAGCGTGGCACGGCGGCAGACCTCTTCCATCCGTCGCGGGTCGGCCAGCCCCTCCAGCAGGCAGACGATCACCTTGCAGCCGGGATCGTCGACGAGGAAGTTGGCGCAATCTGCCACGTCAACATCCGCGGAATTGCCGCAGGACAGGACATGGCTGAAGAAAATCTCCCGGTTCATCGACTGTGCCAGCGACAGGCCAAGCGCGCCGGACTGGCTGACCAGGCCGATTGCACGGCGCTCGGCCGGGGTGTCGAAGCCCTTCTCGAGGTCAAGCCCGGTGAGGAACGTGGCCCCGCCCCGCGAGGCGAAGTTGACGAAGCCGATGGTATTGGGGCCCACCAGGGGCATGCCGCTTTCCCGTGCACGGGTTGCGATGCGGTGCTGCACGGCGGCGGTTTCGGCGTCGCCGGTTTCGGCGAAGCCCGACGCGATCAGCACCACACCGCCCGCGCCGACCGCGATGGCCTCCTCGACGATCGCCTCGACCATCGACAGGCCGGTCGCCACCAGGACGCAGTCCGGAACTTCGGGCAGATCCGCAAGGGCGGCATGGCACGGCACGCCGCCAATCTCGTCATAGCGCGGATTCACCAGGTAGAGGGACCCATCGAACCCCGACAGGTTCTGCATGAAGCGGCCACCGAAGGAACTGGCGTTGGCCGAGGCGCCGACAATGGCGATCGACCGGGGATTGAAGAGCCGGTCGAGCTGCGCGCTCGGACGAAGGCGGGGAGGCGTCATCTGGTATCTCTGTTCTTTCGCGGAGTGTGTTGCGCGGCCGGCTCCCGCCGGCCACGCACCGAAGCAGCTGCAGGCTTTATTGGCCAACGACGATGTTTGCCGACTTGATGATCTCGGCGGCGGTCTCGGTCTCTACCTCGATCTGGCTGCGGAAGGCCTCGGGGGTCGGCACCACCGGACGGCCCTGCAACTCCAGCTTTGCGCGGGTGTCGGGATCTTCGGTAGCACTCACGATGGCGTCGTAGAAGGTCTGGACGATGGCGGGATCAGTGCCATCCGGCATGAAGACGCCGGTCCAGAAGGTCACGTTGAAGCCGTCGATCCCGGCTTCCATCATCGTCGGGGTGTCGGGCAGGCCAGGCCAGCGATCCGGCCCCGACACCGCCAGCGCGGTCAGCCGGCCTGCATCGATCTGGGGCATTCCCGAGGGTGTGTCGAAGGCCAGATCGATCTCACCCGAGAGCAGCCCGACCTCCATCGGCGCCGCCCCCTTGTAGGGAATGTGGGTCATCTCGGTGCCGGTCTTCTGCGCCAGCAGCTCTGTGGCAAGGTGAATCAGGTTGCCGATCCCGGCCGAGCCATAGGACAGATCCCCCGGTGCGGCGCGGGCGGTCTCGACCAGTGATGCGACATCCGTCACGCCCTCGGTACGGGCGTTTTCGGGGTTGGTGACCAGGATGAACGGCGTTTCGACGACCTTGGTGACCGGCGCGAAATCCTCAAGCGGCTGATACTGGATGTCCTTGAACAGCGTCGGGTTCACGGTGATCGAGCTCGAGTTCGAGAACAGCACGGTATGGCCGTCGGGATCGGCCTGGGCCACGGCGGTCGCCGCCAGCATCCCGTTGGCGCCGGTGCGGTTCTCGACCACCACCGGCTGGCCCAGCGTCTCCGTCAGCTTCTCGGCCATGATGCGGGCCACGGTGTCGATCGAGCTGCCGGCGCTGAAGCCGACCAGCACCTTGATGGGTTCACTCGGGTAGTCCTGCGCGTGTCCGAGGGATGCGGTTGAAAGCCCAAGGGCAAGGCCCAGGGCGAGCGTTTTCGAAGATTTCATGGTTCCTCCCAAATTCTCACGATGGTCTTTTTGACAGACCACATGTTCTAAAAATAACCATATCTTCTCGTCTGGCAATGCCCTTTGGTCCAGAAACTCAGGGAGAATACTGAATTCTCCCCGCGAAAGCGCCAGATGTCCAAACATAGCTCTTGCGACAAGTTCAGACCATATGTTCTATTCAAAAGAACGAATTGGGGGAGATAACATGTTCGCAACCAGTGACGAAAACCGCCTGCCAGGAGCTGAAACTTGAAGGAAAAAAGTCTGTCCGGAAAGAAACTCCTGATCGCGAATCGGGGTGAGATCGCGATTCGCGTGGCGCGCGCCTGTGCCGAGCTCGGCATCCTCAGCGTGGCTATTCACCCCGAAGATGACAGGTCTGCAGCCCATGTGACCGCAGCCAATGAAGCGCTGCTCATCCCCGGGCGCGGAGCACTGGCCTATCTCGACATCGACGCAGTCGTTGATGCGGCCCGGTCCGCCGGCTGTGATTTCGTCCACCCCGGCTACGGCTTCCTCTCCGAGAACGCCACCTTCGCGCGCCAGTGCGAGGAAGCGGGGATCACCTTCGTGGGCCCGCTGCCTGACGGCCTGGCCCGCCTGGGCGACAAGGCCCGTGCCCGCGCGCTCGCAGTGTCGCTTTCGGTGCCGGTGGTCGAGGGGCTCGAGACCGTGACCTCGACCGAGGATGCGCTGGCCTTCTTCACTTCGCAGCCCCCGGGAACCGCAGTGATGGTCAAGGCCGTGTCGGGCGGCGGTGGCCGCGGCATCCGGACGGTGCGGCAGGCAGAAGACCTGGAGGCTGCCATCAAGAGCTGCCGCGCAGAAGCGAAATCCGCCTTCGGCGACGACGCGCTCTACATGGAACGGCTGATCGAACGCGCCCGCCATGTCGAGGTGCAGGTCCTGGGCGACGGACAGGGCGGCATCGTCCACCTGTGGAACCGCGAATGCACGGTGCAGCGGCGCAACCAGAAGCTTCTCGAGATCGCGCCCAGTCCCTGGGTTCCCGAAGCCCTGACCCAAGCCATGCAGGAAGACGCCGTGCGCATGGCCGCCGCGGTGAACTACCGCGGCCTCGCCACCGTCGAATACCTGGTCGACGAGGACCGCGGGGACTACGCCTTCATCGAGGTGAACCCCCGCATCCAGGTCGAACACACGGTGACTGAAGAGATCATGGACCTCGACCTGGTCGCGGCGCAGATCCGTGTCTGCGCCGGAGAGACCCTGGGCGATCTGGGCCTGTCCCAGGACAGCCTGCCCGCGCCCCGCGGCTTCGCCGTGCAGGCCCGCGTCAACGCCGAGATCATGTCCGAGGATGGCATGGCCCGGATCGCGGATGGCACGATCACCTCCTACGAGGTGCCGACGGGCCCCGGCCTGCGCATCGACGGCTCGGGCTATACCGGGCTGACGCTCTCGCCCTTCTATGACTCGCTGCTGGCCAAGGTCATCGTGCGCGGCCAGGATTGGGCGTCGCTGCGGCAGCGCCTGGACCGGGCGCTGTCCGACTTCCTGATCGCCGGGGTCGAAACCAACATCGGCTTCCTGCGCAAGCTGCTGGCGCTCGACGAGGTCGACACCGGGGCCGTGACCACGCGGATGGTCGACGACCGAGTGGCCGAACTGGTCCGCGCGCCGGCTCCGGCCCAAAGCCACCGCGGCGTTTCGGACAGCCCTGTCGCGACAGCTCCGACCGGGGCCGAGGTGGGGGACGGCCTGGCCGGCATCGCGGCCCCCATGGGCGGGGTGCTGGTCTCGCTGCTGGTGGAAGAGGGGCAACCGGTCGCCCTGGGCACGCCTGTCGCCGTCCTGGAAGCCATGAAGATGGAGCATGTGGTCACCGCAGATGTGGCCGGCCATGTGCGCCGGCTTGCGCGCGCGGGCGAGGTCGTCTCGACAGGCGATGCGCTGGTAGTGGTCGAGCCGGGCGAGATCGCCGGGACGGCACGCAGCGAGGAAGCCGCCTTCGACCCCGACCGGATCCGGCCTGATCTGGCCGAGGCCCTGGCGCGGCGCAACAGCGGTCTGGACGCTGCGCGCCCCGAGGCAGTCGCGCGTCGCCACGACAAGGGCAAGCGCACCGCGCGGGAGAATATCGACGACCTTTGCGACAGCGGCAGCTTCGTGGAGTACGGCGCGCTGGCCGTTGCCGCGCAACGCAGCCGCCACCCTGAAGAGCACCTGCGCAAGATCAGCCCGGCCGACGGCCTGGTGGCCGGCATCGGCACGATCAACGCCGACATCTTCGGCGCGGAGAAGGGCCGCGCCGCGGTAATGTCCTACGACTACACGGTCTTTGCGGGCACCCAGGGCAACATCGGACACCGCAAGACGGACCGGCTGCTGAAGGTCGCCGAACGCGCGGCGCTGCCGGTGGTGGTCTACGCCGAAGGCGGCGGCGGGCGGCCCGGCGACACCGACAACCGGCCCGGCGTGAACCTGGCCAACCCGACCTTCTGGCAACTCGCCCGGCACTCGGGCGTGGCGCCGATGGTGGGCATCGTCTCGGGGCGCTGCTTTGCCGGCAATGCCGCCGTGCTTGGCGTCTGCGACGTGGTGATCGCCACCGAGGACGCCAATATAGGCATGGGCGGCCCGGCGATGATCGAGGGCGCCGGCCTGGGCGTCTTCCGGCCCGAAGAGGTCGGCCCGACCTCGGTGCACAGCCGCAACGGCGTGATCGACATCCTGGTCGCGGACGAGGAAGAGGCCACCGAGGCGGCCCGCAAGTACCTGTCCTACTTCCAGGGGCCGATCGACAGCTGGGAGGCCAATGACACCCGCCAGCTGCGCGGCGCCGTGCCCGAGGATCGCAAGCGCGCCTATGACGTGCGCCCGCTGATCGAAACCCTGGCCGACCGCGACAGCGTGCTGGAGCTGCGCGCCGGCTTCGGTCCTGCCCTGGTCACCGCCCTGGCACGGATCGAGGGCAAACCCTGCGGCATCCTTGCCAATGTGGCGGCCGTGAACGGCGGCGCGGTGGACCGTGACGAGGCCGACAAGGCGGCGCGGTTCCTGCAGCTTTGCGATGCCTTCGACCTGCCGGTGATCAGCCTGATCGACACCCCCGGCTTCATGGTGGGACCGGATGCCGAGACGCGGGCCAACGTGCGCCATTTCAGCCGCCTGTTCCTGGTCGGAGCCAGCCTGAACACGCCGTTCTTCTCGGTCATCCTGCGGAAGGCCTACGGTCTTGGCGCAATGGCCATGGCCGGGGGCAGTTTCCACGAAAGCAGCCAGATGACGCTGAGCTGGCCTTCCGGAGAGTTCGGCGCCATGGGACTGGAGGGCGCGGCACGGCTCGGCTTCCGGAGGGAGCTTGAGGCGATCGCCGACGAAAGCGCGCGGGAAGCGCGCTACCAGGAGATCGTGGCGGAAATGTACGAGGTGGGCAAGGCAGTCAACATCGCGCCCTTCCTCAGCATCGACGCGGTGATCGACCCGGCAGAGACCCGCTCGGTCCTGGCCCGCGCCATGCAGGCGGTGCCCGAGGCGCGCCTGCCGAAGCACTCCAAGCGTCCAATGATCGACGCCTGGTAAGAGCGGCTTGGGGAGGAGCCGAACATGTCGAGACAAATCAACTGGCCAGAGCTTCTGGCCGCACTGTCGGTTGGTGCTCTGGGGGCCTTCATGGTTCTCAAGGGCAGCGAACTTTCCCTGGGATCACTGAAACGGATGGGGCCCGGCTACATGCCGGTCGCCATCGGCGTGGCGCTGATCGGGTTTTCCGCAGGCCTGGTGATCGAGAGCGGCTTCGCCGCCCGCAGGCCCTTTCCCTTCAGCTGGCGCCCGGTACTGGCGGTCTCGGTGGCGATGCTGTGCTTCGCCGCCGCAGCGCGGCCCCTTGGCCTCATTCCCGCGACCCTGGGGGTCGTCGTGCTGGCGGCACTGGCAGATGCCCCCTTCCGCCCGCTCCGCGCAGCGCTCACCGGGCTGGTGATCGCAACCCTGGGATACCTGGTCTTCGTCGTCGGGCTGCGCATCTCCCTCAATCCCTTCTGGTGGTGACCGCGACATGCTCGACTCTCTCCTGCAAGGCTTCTCGGCGGCCCTCAGCCTGGACGCCCTCCTGTTCTGCTTCATCGGCGTCACCGTCGGCACCTTCGTCGGCGTGCTCCCGGGCCTCGGAGCGCTGACCGCGATCTCGATGCTGCTGCCGCTGACCTACTACCTCGACCCGATGGTCGGCCTGATCATGCTGGCCGGGATCTTCTACGGGGCGCAATACGGCAGTTCGACCGCGGCGATCCTGTTGAACATCCCGGGCACCGCAACGGCGGCGATCACCTGCCTTGACGGCTATCCCATGGCCCGCAACGGGCGCGCGGGGGTGGCGCTGTTCATGACCTCGATCGCCAGCTTCGCCGGCGGGGTCTTCGCCATCTGCGCGCTGATGCTCTTCACCCCGGCGCTGTCGCAATTGGCCCTCAGCTTCAACTCGGCCGAGTATTTCGCCGCCATGTTCCTGGGGCTCATCGCCGCGTCCACCCTGGGCGTCGGGTCGCCGCTGAAGGGGCTGGCCATGGTCGTCCTGGGCCTGGCGCTGGCCATCCCGGGCACCGACATCAACTCGGGCCAGATGCGTTTCACCTTCGGGTACTTCGAGATGGCCGAGGGCTTTCAGCTGGTGGCCATCGCCATGGGCCTTTTCGGCGTGTCCGAGATCCTGACCATGCTGATCCGCCGCGAGCGTCCGAAGGTCCTGGCCAAGCACATCACCTATCGCTCGATGCTGCCGACCCGCGATGACTGGTCGCGCTTCTCCTGGCCGGCGGCGCGCGGCGCCGTCATCGGCTCGATCATCGGCGCCCTGCCCGGCTCGGGCCCGTCGATGGCCACCTTCGTCTCCTACGCGGTCGAACGCCGCGCAGCCAAGGATCCCTCCCGCTTCGGCAAGGGCGCGGTCGAGGGGATCGTGGCGCCGGAGTCGGCCAACAACGCCTCGGTGCAGGCGGCCTTCATCCCGACGCTCAGCCTGGGCGTGCCGGGCGATGCGGTCATGGCGATCCTGTTGGGGGCGCTGATGATCCACGGCATCATACCGGGCCCCGAGTTCATCGACCAGCAACCTCGGCTCTTCTGGGGCCTGGTGGCCAGTTTCTGGATCGGCAACATCGCCCTTCTGGTACTGAACGTGCCGCTGATCGGGCTCTGGATCCGGCTGCTCTCGGTGCCCTACCGTATCCTGTATCCGACCATGCTCTTCCTGATCTGCATCGGGGTCTATTCCGTCCGGGGCAATGGCTTCGACGTCGGCGTCACCCTGGCCTTCGGTCTCGTCGGGATGGTGATGAACATGTTGAACTACCCGACCGCGCCGGTGCTGCTCGGCTTCATCCTGGGGCCGCTGATCGAAGAGCACTTCAAGCGCGCCCTGCTGGTATCGCGCGGTGACCTGGCAATCTTCGTCGAACGCCCGATCAGCGCCGGGCTGCTGACCTGCGCCGCGCTGATGCTGGCCCTGTCCATCTGGCAGGCCCTGCATGCCCGACGCAAACGGCTGGCCCGCGAAACGGCCGCCGGAACGGAACGAACTGAAAGCAACTGACATGACGCAAGACTACGTGAGCTTCGAGCGCGACGGCGACGTCGCCGTGCTGACAA
>NZ_AFPM01000002.1 GCF_000220565.1 Oceanicola sp. S124
AAATTGTGGCGGATCGCGAAAATCTTGGAAATACACATGAATTCAGTGATTTATGCGAGCGATTTCTTTCCGGGGACCTTCAGGCCCGGTCCGGGAGGGGGTGCGGCAGCCCCCCTGAAGAGGGCCGCAAGCCGGTTATCCACCGAGTTACCCTCAGGGGCACCGGGAATCCCTCGGCACAGCGCCCCGAGTCTCGAGCGACTCGCAGGGACGACCCTCGAATCTGGCGCGATCAAGCCTCGAAGTCCCATGGACGGTCCCGGACCATGGTCGCTGACTGATCCCGCCCATCGAGTCCCGTGGCACGCAGCGAACCCGACCGATCCCGCGGCGCAGCCGATCTCGCCGGACATCGACGAGGCCGCCTGCCAGCACGATCCATGCGGACCCTCAGAGTCGAGGGCCGGACGCACGATGCGCCCGCGCAGGTCCGGGGCAGGCTCGTTCGTGGTCCTGCTGATGTTGCTCAAGCCTCCTCGGGAGTTGGAGCCTGCGGCAAACCCGGAGCAGTTCAAACCAAGGAAGGGAGAGAGGGAGAGAGGGAGAGAGGGAGAGAGGGAGAGAGGGAGAGAGGGAGAGAGGGAGAGAGGGAGAGAGGGAGACCAACTCAGCGCCGCGTCTGCGTCAAGTTAGAGCCCGGATGCCGCGGCCTCTTGCACCGGGCGCGCCGCAGGCCACGTGGCACGACCCGGTCCTTCCGTCGGCATCCAGATCAGACGCTGCGGCCTCAGGCCGGCCATCTCGCCGCTCTTGGATCGTCCAGTGGCCCTGCCTGGCCTTGGAGGCACGAGGCCCGGCCCCCCCCCCGCGCCCTACCCCGCAAACGACAAAGGCGCCCCTGAGGGCGCCTTTTGCATATTGGTCGGAGCGAGAGGATTCGAACCTCCGGCCCCTGCCTCCCGAAGACAGTGCTCTACCAGGCTGAGCTACGCTCCGACCGTGCTGGGCGATCTATCCTTCCCGACGGACCTTGGCAAGAGCGAATCCGCGTCGAGGCGCATCCTCGGGTCGGTGTCAGTCCGCGCCATGCACCGGGTGGCGGCGATTGCCCTGGGCGGCGGCCCGCATTCGCATCAACGGACCGATCCGCAGGGCCGCCGGCGTTCCGGTGCGATTGCGGCTGCGCAGCACCGGCTGCTTCGAGGCGCTGCCCTGCCGCGATTCCCGGATGACGATGTAAAGCCCCGAGCCGATGATCAGCACCGAACCGGCTGCGACGTTCATCCCCGGGAACTCGTCAAACAGCAGCCAGCCGTAGAAGGTCGCCCAGAGGATCTGGGAATACTGCATCGGCGCCACCAGCGCGGCCTCGCTGTTGCGATAGGCCGAGATCATGAACAGCATGGCCACGACCGACAGCAGGGCAATGGCAAAGAAGCCGCCCATGTGCAGCGCGGGGACGGGTTTGTAGAAGAAGGGCATCAGCGCGCCCATGAGCACGAAATTGGCCAGCAGCGGGTAGATCAGCATCACGACGTTGCGCTCGTCATTGCCGATCTTGCGCACGATGACCGAGGACAGCGCGCCGCAGGCGGCCCCGGCCATGGCCGCGAAATGGCCGGGGCCCAGGGCGGCATTGCCCGGTTGCAGCACCACGCCGACCCCGGCCAGCCCGACCAGCACCGCCAGCCAGCGGCGCAGCCGCACCTTCTCTCCCAGGATCGGAATCGACAGCACGGTGATCAGCAGCGGCGAGGCGAAGAGGATGGCATAGGTATCGGCCATCGGCAGCACCGAGAAGGCATAGTAGCCGCAGCCCGCCGCGATGACCGAGGACAGCGTGCGCAGCAGCATCCACCAGGGGTGCGTCGGCCGCAGGGTGCCCGGGCGGGCGTCACGGATCAGGATGACCGAGGTCAGCGGGAAGCTCATCAGCACCGTCAGCCAGACCATCTGGAAGGCCGAGTAGTTGCCGCCGAGGATCTTGATGATCGCGTCATGGCCCGAGAAGATCGCGAAGGCCACCAGGGCAAAGCCTATCCCGCGTGTCGATCCCATCTGCCCCACCTCCAAAAGAAAACCCTTCCCGCCACTATGAGGCGGAAAGGGTCGAAGGCAAGCGGTGCCCCGGCAAAAGCGGGGTTACCGGTAACGGGCGTGTCTTACAGGCTGGCCTCGAGGGCCGCGACAACCGCATCGCCCATCTCGGAGGTCGAGGCCGGGGTGCGGCCTTCCTCGTTCAGCAGGTCGGCGGTGCGGACGCCATCGGCCAGCACTTTCTCGACCGCCTTTTCGAGACGGGTCGCCTCGTCGCCGAGGTCGAAGGAGTAGCGCAGCGCCATGGCGAAGCTGAGGATGCAGGCACAGGGGTTGGCCTTGCCCTGGCCGGCGATGTCGGGGGCCGAGCCGTGCACCGGCTCGTACAGCGCCTTGGGACGGCCGTTGGCCATCGGGGCGCCCAGCGAGGCCGAGGGCAGCATGCCGAGCGAGCCGGTCAGCATCGCGGCGAGATCCGACAGCAGGTCGCCGAACAGGTTGTCGGTGACGATGACGTCGAACTGCTTGGGCCAGCGGGTCAGCTGCATGGCGCCGGCGTCGGCGTACATGTGCGACAGCTCGACCTCGGGGTAGTCCTTGCCGACCTCGGTGACGACTTCGCGCCACAGGATGCCGGATTCCATCACGTTGGCCTTTTCCATCGAGCAGAGCTTCTTGCCCCGCTTCATGGCCAGCTCGAAGGCGGAACGGGCAGCGCGCTCGATCTCGCTTTCGGTGTAGCGCTGCGTGTTGATGCCGACGCGTTCGTTGCCCTCCTCGATGATGCCGCGCGGCTCACCGAAATAGACGCCCGAGGTCAGCTCGCGCACGATCATGATGTCGAGACCGGCGACCACGTCCTTCTTCAGCGACGAGAAGTCGGCCAGGGCGTCGAAGCACTGGGCCGGGCGCAGGTTGGAGTAGAGGTCCATTTCCTTGCGCAGGCGCAGCAACCCGCGCTCGGGCTTCACCGAGAAGTCCAGCACGTCGTACTTGGGGCCGCCGACGGCGCCCAGCAGGACCGCGTCGACTTCCTGGGCCTTGGCCATGGTGTCGTCATGCAACGGCGTGCCGTGCTTGTCGTAGGCAGCGCCGCCCACCAGGTCTTCGGACACGTCGAAGACAACGCCCCGCTTGGCGCCGAACCAGTCGATGATCTTGCGCACTTCGGCCATGACTTCCGGGCCGATCCCGTCACCGGGGAGGATAAGGAGCGAGGGGTTGCTCATGAGGGGGTCCTTCCTGATCTCTTTGCCGCTCTCGGGTAGCCGGGGCCGGGGGAAAGATCAAGAAATGAAAGGTTTGGACAGGCGACATCGGGGCCGGTCCCGGCGGCCCCCCCGCGTCAGCCCTGCCCTGCCCGGCCCGCGCCGCCCGGCATAAGGGCCGCGCCGACATCAGCGACCTGTCGCATTGGGCATGGTGCCGAGGCGCTGCCAGAGTGTGCCTGTTTCCCCGATCTCGTGCAGGTGGTGCGCCCCCAGTGGCGCCGGCCGGGCGGGCGCGACACCTGTGGCGCTGGCCGAGTGACCCTGGCCGGTTGGCGCCAGCCCTGTTGGACAGGCCAATTTGGCGCTGGCCGTTTTGGCGCTGGCCAAGTGACCCGAATCCAATTGCCCCCACCAAGCGGCCCTGCTCATGCGGCCCTCCAAGCGGACGTGCCCGCGTCCCACTGTCCGCGCAGCCCTACCCGGGTGCGCCTGCCCAAGCAATCCTGCCCAAGGGAAGCCTTCCGGGAAGGCATGCCTCACAAGTCCTGTCCCTGCAACCTGCCGACGCGCCCCTGCCGCACTGCACCCAGAGCCACGCCCTGTCACGACCCTTCCCGAGGCCGCGGCACTTCGCGCGCTGCCTGCTCCGGATCACCCGGGCGCGACCTCCCCCGAACCTCCCGGAGGGCGCGGACAGTGTAGGGTGGGTGGCAACCCACCTTCACCTACCCGCCTCTCAGGGCCAGTCGATGTCCACCCAGACCAGCCGGTGACGGCTGGCGGCGACGACATCCCTGGCCAGCGGCGCTTCTCCCTGTGGCCAGAAGACCCCGCTGCCCAGGACGACAAGCCCGCGCGCGGGAAGGATGTAGTCGACCCGCAACCGGCCAGGCCCCGGAGCGGGCCAGTCGACCGTCGCCAGCGCCTCCGCCCCGTCGCCCCCCCGGGGCGCGGGGTCCTGCAGCCTCGGGTCCGTCAGCAGCGCCCGGATCGCCCCGCGCCGGCCCTCGCTGCGGTCGGGGTCCAGGTTGGCGCCGCCCATGATCACGAAGGGGGCCGGCAGGCCGCCCGGCAGCGCTCCATCCGCCAGCGCGCCATCCAGCAGATGCTGCCAGAAGCGGATCTCGTCATGGTTCCGGCGCCCGTTGCGGTCCTCGGGTCCGTCGAAGACCGGCGGCGTGGCCTTGAAGATCCCGAGGCGCAGCGTGCCGCCCGGCAGTTCGACCGGCAGCACCCAGTGCGCGGTCGAGGACAACCGCTGCACCCCGGCACCGGGATCGCCCTCGGGCATCAGTGCGCCGGGAAGATCGCGCCAGAGCAGCGCAGAAAAGTCCCGGACCTCGCCAAGCGGAGGGCGCGACAGCACCGCCAGCCCGCCCTCGCCGGTGAAGCGCCCGAAGCCCTGGGCATCGCGGGCCTCGCCCAGCCGGCCATTGCCGTCGAGATCCAGCCCCGTCGGCAGTCCTGCATTGGGCGGAGCGTTAAAGAGATGCGGATAGGGTGCGGCCAGCGCCCGGTTCAGGGCCTCCAGGCCGCGGGCCTCGGCGTCCCAGTCGATGCCGGCCAGCACCAGCACGTCCGGCGCCACGGCGGCAATCACCTGGGCGACGGCGGCGACCTGGGGATCCTTGCCGCCGAGGATATCGCGCAGCATCTGCGCCGGGCCATCCCGGGCCAGCTCGGCATCGAAATAGGCCAGCCGCAACGGCTCGGCCCGCAGCGGAGCGGCGCCGAGGACCAGCAGCAACAGGAAGGGGATCAGGTGGCCAGGATGCCCTCGGCCTTGGCGGCGGCATAGGTGCGGCGGCGCTTGGCCTCGACCATGGCCGCGACCCGGGCCAGGGCCACGCCGCGCATGATCAGGTTTGCCGGTAGGAAGGCCCATGCCACCATCGTCCAGATCAGGGTCTGCGGCAGCGCCAGCGCATGCAGATCCACCATAGGCAGAAGGAAGCGCACCACCACCGGAGCCAGGAATGGCATGAGGAAGCCTAACAGGATGTTAACCACCGAGTCGCGTTTCAGGCGGGCCAGCACGTCGCCGCCCCCCGTCGGGTCGAAGAGCGGCAGGTTGATCCAGACGTTGAAGGCACC
Source organism: Oceanicola sp. S124 (assembly GCF_000220565.1). GTDB lineage: Bacteria > Pseudomonadota > Alphaproteobacteria > Rhodobacterales > Rhodobacteraceae > Pseudooceanicola. The sequence continues at coordinate 5,283 of NZ_AFPM01000002.1, forward strand.
GTATTGCGCCGGCCAGCCGTAGACGCGCACCAGGATGCCGAAGCCGACGAGGCCGCAAAGCGAGGTCAGATAGGCGATGCCGGCGGCGGCCCGCACGGTCTCGATCAGCGCCGGCCCGGCGTCGGCGGGCAGGGCCAGGATGACCAGGCGCACCGGCGAATAGGGGAAATCGACCGCGTTCACAAGCATCTGCCCGACCCGTTGCAACAGGTCCGAGATCGGCGAATCCAGCGCCGGGCCGGACTGGTAGACCGTCAGCAGCAGGATCATCGCGAAGGCGGTGAAATAGCGCAGCCGGTTCACCGGTGGGGCAAAGCGGAACTCGATGATGGTGGGAAACTGGCTGTAGTACTCGATGAAGGTATAAAGCGCGGCAACCATCGCGACCAGCACGACGATCTGCGCGGCGTCGGGCGAGACATCCGGCAACAGCAGCGAGGGCGTGGCAATGGCCAGCGCAATCAGGATGGCCCGCATCAGCGCGCCCGTGATTCTCACGATCACAGCTCGTCTTCCTTCAAACTGGCCCGGGCGGGAGGTTCTGCGTCTGCCCGTGTTTCCCTTTGATGCCGCGTCATGCGGTCTGCCTCATTCTTGCCATGATGTTGCCGCCCCTTCGCCCCACACTCAAGGATCCCCACCACAAGACCCTGATAATGAGGCGAAATGCGGGCCAAACTGGTGCGATCTTGCATCATTTCAGCGATGCTGAGTCCGCCGTCAAACGGCCGGAAGAAAGGAAAATCGTTTGCCTTCAGCGCGTTGAGGGAATCACCCCCTCAGTAGCCGCGCTGCCGGGTCAGCAGACCGAAGGCGACCAGGCCAATGCCCTCGGCCAGAAGCTGTATGCCCAGCAAGAGGCCGAGGAAAGCGCCCGTCGAGGCCCCCAGGTCAAAGAGCACGACGCCGCCGATCACGACCGAGGCCAGCCCCGACAGCAGCACCAGCCAGAAGAACGGCGCCCCGCGCGTGGCAAGGGACATCAGCACCCGAAGCAATCCCATGACCAGGAAGACCGCCCCCAGCAGAAGCGACAGGGAAATCATCCCGGCCAACGGATTGGCCAGCAGCCAGACGCCGGCGACGATGGTCAGCAGGGCAACGACCGCATTCAGCCCGCGCCCCTGGTGGTCCCCGGCCTTGAACAGGACCCAGGCCTGAAGCACGCCGGACCCCAGGAAGACGATGCCCACGAAGGTCGTCACGGCGATGGAGGCTGCGAAGGGATTGGCGAGCGCGAGCAGACCGAAGACGGCCAGGAACAGCCCGATTCCAAGGAAAGCAGTAGAAAGTTTCACCTGGCACCTCCTCCCGAAGCGCTTCGATGGGCGGCGAGAACGGTCCGCCTGTACGGGTTACACATACCCTGGATGTAGCGCAGGAGGAGGAAGTCGAAAAGGGGCCCGTAGGCCCCCTTGTCTTTATTGTCAGCCTGTTACCAATCAGACCCAGGGGCGGGACTGGGCAATCTGGCCCTCGAAGGTGTCGATCGCGGTCGCCTTCTCGAGGGTCAGGCCGATGTCGTCGAGACCTTCCAGCAGGCAGTGCTTGCGGAAGGGATCCAGCTCGAAGGTGAAGCTTTCGCCTTCCGAGGTGGTGACGGTCTGGGCTTCCAGGTCCACCTCGATGCGGGCGTTCTGGCCCTTCTCGGCGTCCTGCATCAGCACGTCCACGACCTCTTGCGGCATGACGATCGGCAGCATGCCGTTCTTGAAGCAGTTGTTGTAGAAGATGTCGGCGAAGGAGGTCGAGATGACCACCTTGATGCCGAAGTCCGCCAGCGCCCAGGGGGCGTGTTCGCGCGACGAGCCGCAGCCGAAGTTGTCACCGGCGACGATGATCTGGCTGTCGCGGTAGGCCGGCTTGTTCAGCACGAAATCGGGGATCTCGTTGCCCTCGTCGTCATAGCGCATCTCGGCGAAGGCGCTGACGCCCAGGCCCGAGCGCTTGATCGTCTTCAGGTACTGCTTCGGGATGATCATGTCGGTGTCGATGTTGACCAGCGGCATCGGCGCCGCAACGCCCGAGAACTTTTCGAACTTTTCCATTTGGCTGGCTCCTCAGACGGCTTCTGCCGCGGTGAACTCGCGGATGTCGGTGATGCGGCCGGTGATCGCGGCGGCGGCGGCCATCGCGGGGCTCATCAGGTGGGTCCGGCCGCCGCGGCCCTGACGGCCCTCGAAGTTCCGGTTCGAGGTCGCAGCGCAACGCTCGCCCGGGGCCAGCTGGTCGGGGTTCATCGCCAGGCACATCGAGCAGCCCGCAAGGCGCCATTCGAAACCGGCTTCCTTGAAGATCTCGGCCAGGCCTTCTTCCTCGGCCTGGGCACGGACCAGGCCCGAGCCCGGCACGATCATCGCCCGCATGCCTTCCTTGACCTTGCGGCCCTTCAGCACTTCGGCGGCGGCGCGCAGATCCTCGATCCGGCCGTTGGTGCAGGAGCCGATGAAGACCGTGTCGATCTCGATGTCGGTCAGCTTCTGGCCCGGGGTCAGGCCCATGTAGTCGAGCGAGCGCCTGGCCGCCTCGACCTTGCCGCCCTTGAAGCTTTCGGGGGCGGGGACCTCGGCGGTCACCGGCAGGGCGTCCTCGGGCGAGGTGCCCCAGGTGACGGTCGGGGCGATGTCCTCGCCGCGAATGGTCACGACCTTGTCCCAATGGGCGTCATCGTCGGAATAGAGCGTCTTCCACCAGTCGAGGGCAGCCTCGAACTGGGCGCCCTTCGGCGCGTGGGTGCGGCCCTTCACGTAGTCGAAGGTGGTCTGGTCGGGCGCGATCAGGCCGGCGCGGGCGCCGCCCTCGATGGCCATGTTGCAGATCGTCATCCGGCCTTCCATGGAAAGCGAGCGGATGGCCTCGCCACAATATTCGATCACGTAGCCGGTGCCGCCACCGGTGCCGGTGTGGCCGATGATGGTCAGCACGACGTCCTTGGCGGTGACGCCCGGGGCCAGCTTGCCGGTGATCTCGACCTTCATGTTCTTCGACTTGGACTGGATCAGCGTCTGGGTGGCCAGCACGTGTTCCACTTCCGAGGTGCCGATGCCATGGGCCAGCGCGCCGAAGGCGCCGTGAGTCGCGGTGTGGCTGTCGCCGCAGACCACGGTCATGCCGGGCAGGGTCCAGCCGTTCTCGGGGCCGACGATATGCACGATGCCCTGACGGATGTCCGAGACGGGGTAGTAATTGACGCCGAAGTCACGCGCGTTCTTGTCCAGCGCGGCCACCTGGATGCGGCTGTCTTCCGGCATGGTCTCGGGGTTGTCGCGCCCCTCGGTGGTGGGCACGTTGTGATCCGGCACGGCGATGGTGCGCTCGGGGGCACGCACCTTGCGGCCCGACATGCGCAGACCCTCGAAGGCCTGCGGCGAGGTCACCTCGTGCACCAGGTGCCGGTCGATGTAGAGCAGGCAGGTGCCATCCTCGGCCTGGTGGACGACATGGGCGTCCCAGATCTTGTCATAGAGTGTCTTGGGGGACATGGGTCCTCTCCCTTGATGTTCGTGGAAATTCGCAAGATGGGAAGCGCGCGCCGCAGCTCAGGCGGGCGCGCCCGGCCTCATAGCTGGGCCAGGATCGTCAGCGTCGCGCCGAAGAAGCGCCAGGGCAGGCGCGCGCGGTCATCCATGTCGAAAATCTGCGTCATGATCGCCCAGATACGCCGGTCTGCGGCTTTCATCAAGCCTCGGCGCATCCTGCGGCGCAGGAACTCCTGGGCGGGCCTGACCGTTGTCATGGCAAAGGAGACCCAGATGACAGACCTTCTGACACTGAAGGACCGCAGGCGCCTGACGCCCGACACCCATGCCTATACCTTCACCCGGCCCGAGGGGTTCAGCTTCACCCCCGGCCATGCGACCGAGCTTGCCATCCAGCGCGAGGGCTGGCGCGAGAAGGGCCGGCCCTTCACCTTCACCTCGCTGCCCGATGCCGATCACCTCGAGTTCGTCATCAAGTCCTACCCGGACCACGAGGGGGTCACCGATCAGCTTCCGACCCTGCGGGCCGGCGAGATGGTCGCGATCGAGGCACCCTTCGGGGCGCTCTCGGATCGCGGGCCCGGCACCTTCATCGCCGCGGGGGCGGGGATCACGCCGTTTCTCGCCATCCTGCGGGCCCGCGCCGCAAGTCGGCGTCTGGGTGGGTGCCGGCTGATCTACACCAACAAGACCGCCGCGGACATCATCCTGCATGACGAGCTTTCGGCACTGCCCGGCCTGACGTCCCATTTCACTGTTACCGACGAAGCGGCGCCCGGGGTCGAGAAGGCCCGGATAGACAGGGGCTGGCTGAAAGGCCGGATCGAGGACGTCTCGGGACGTTTCTACCTCTGCGGTCCCCAGGGCTTCGTCGACGACATCCGCAGCGCGCTGCAGGATCTCGGCGCGTCCAGGGACATGATCCATACCGAAGAAGGCTGGTAAGCCGCCGCGATCCGCGATACCTGCCCGGTCCTGTCGTGCCGTTACGGCCACGGCGGGCCGGGTTTCATTGAAATTCGGCGCCGCGGCTGTTACCTTCGGAACATGCCCAGCACCGGGGCAGTGTCGGTGCGCTTCCAGGGAGGACCATGTCCTGTCACTTGACGCAACAGCGGATCTTTCCGCGTCTGAAGGGGCCCAGGTGATGGCCGCCCCTCAAGAGCTGAGCGTGGACGACCAGCTCGCCCTCATCCTGCAATCGCTGGAAGACGACAAGGCGGAAGAGATCGTGCAGATCGACCTCGCCGGCAAGTCCTCCATTGGCGACTACATGGTCGTCTGTTCCGGCCGCTCGTCGCGACAGGTCGGTGCGCTGGCCGAGAAGCTGGTCGAGCGCCTGAAGGAGGCCACCGGCCGCACCGCCAAGGTCGAAGGCAAGGAAGCCGGCGACTGGGTGCTGATCGACACGGGCGACGTGATCGTCCACGTCTTCCGCCCCGAAGTGCGCGAATTCTACCAGATCGAGAAGATGTGGATGCAGCCGGGCCAGAAGACCACGGTCTCCTGAACCGGGTTGACGACCGGCGATGAAACTGCATATCTGCGCCATGGGCCGGCTCCGCAAGGGGCCGGAGAAGGCGCTTCTGGATGACTACCTTGATCGCGCCGGCAAGACCGGCCGCGCCCTTGGCCTCGGGCCCTGCGCGGTTGCCGAGGGCGAGGCGAAGCGCGGCGGCGGCATGGCCGAAGAGGCCGAGCTTCTCTCCCGCATGATCCCAGATGGCGCGGCGCTTGTCTGCCTTGACGAGCGCGGCAAGCTGCTGACCTCGCCGCAACTGGCCGACCAGCTGGCCCGCTGGCGCGACGACGGGATCCGCGACGCGGCCTTCGTCATCGGCGGCGCCGACGGGATCGATCCCAGCTTGCGCGCCCGCGCCGACCTGTCGATCTCTTTCGGCAAGATGGTCTGGCCGCATATGCTGGCCCGGGTCATGCTGGCCGAACAGCTCTACCGCGCGACCACGATCCTCGCCGGATCTCCCTATCATCGGGTCTAGCGCCGGGCGGCACAGTCGCCTGCCTCCGGCAGGAGTATTTCAGGCCTGGTGATGCGCATGGAGCAGGGCGTTTGAGCCCCCTCCTTCTCCACCAAGAGCGTGCCACGCCCCCGGCTGGAAAGTAGGCCGCCCGGCCGGGCACCGTCCTGCTGTCATCACCAGGCGAGAAGTACTCCGGGGGGAATGACGCCGCAGGCGGCAGGGGGGCAGAGCCCCCTCCCCTCCCGCCGAAGGCGTCCCCTCGCCTCCCGGCTGCAGCAGAGGTTTCCCCCTGCCCGCGAAGGGTCTAGAACCGGGGCACAGGCATGAGGCCCAGGCAGGAGAATCCGATGTCCATCCCGAAACCCGTCGTCCTTTGCATCCTCGATGGCTGGGGGCTGCGCGAAGAGCGCGAGGCCAATGCGCCGGCCCTTGCCGAGACGCCGACCTTCGACCGGATCATGGCGACCTGCCCCCATGCGACCCTGGTGACCTTCGGCCCCGATGTGGGTCTGCCCAGGGGCCAGATGGGCAACTCCGAGGTCGGCCACACCAATATCGGCGCAGGACGAATCGTCGCCATGGACCTCGGCCAGATCGACCTGGCGATCGAGGATGGCTCCTTCGCGAAGAACGAGGCTATAAACGAGATGATCGCCCAGCTGAAGAAAACCGGCGGCACGGCACATGTCATGGGCCTGGTCTCGGACGGCGGCGTGCATGGCTCACTGAGCCATATCCTGGCCGCCGTGAACACCATCGCCGGGGCCGGGGTGCCGGTTGCCCTGCATGCGGTCACCGATGGCCGCGACGTGGCGCCGAAATCCGCCCTGACCTACCTTGCCGAGCTCGAGGCCGGCCTGGCCGAGGGCGCGCGGATCGTCACCGTCTCGGGCCGCTACTACGCCATGGACCGCGACAACCGCTGGGAGCGCGTCAGCCTCGCCTATTTCGCCATGATGCAGGGCAAGGGCGAGGGCGAGGGCGAGGGCGCCGCCTCGGCCGCCGAAGCTGTCGAGGCCAGCTACGCTGCTGACAAGACAGACGAATTCGTCCTGCCGACCGTCATCGGCGACGACGCGGGCGTGCAGGACGGCGACGGCTTCTTCTGCCTCAACTTCCGTGCCGACCGGGCGCGCGAGATCCTGCGCGCCATCGGCGAGCCCGGATTCGCCGATTTCGACACCGGCCCGCGCCCCGAGCTGGCGGCGCTTCTCGGCATGGTCGAATACTCCGAAGGCCACAACGCCTACATGACCACCTGTTTCCCCAAGCGCGAGATCGTCAACACGCTGGGCGCCTGGGTGGCCGCGCAGGGCAAGACCCAGTTCCGCCTCGCCGAGACCGAGAAATACCCCCATGTGACCTTCTTCCTCGATGGCGGGGTCGAGGCGGTCAAGCCGGGCGAAGAGCGTTTCATGCCGAAGTCGCCCAAGGTTGCCACCTATGACCTGCAGCCCGAGATGTCCTCGGTCGAGGTCACCGACACTTTCGTCGAGGCGATCGAGCGCGGCTTCGACCTGATCGTCACCAATTATGCCAACCCCGACATGGTCGGGCATACCGGCGACCTCGAGGCGGCGATCAAGGCCTGCGAGGCCGTGGACCGGGGCCTGGCCCGCGTCGTGGCGGCGCTGGAGAAAGTCGGCGGCGCGATGATCGTGACCGCCGATCACGGCAATTGCGAAACCATGGTCGATCCGGTCACCGGCGGGCCGCATACGGCGCATACGACGAACCTTGTTCCCGTGGCGCTGTTCAACGGCCCCGAGGGCGTCAGCCTGCGCGACGGGCGGCTGGCCGACCTTGCCCCGACACTGCTGCAACTCATGGGACTCGAGAAGCCCGCCGAGATGACCGGCGAGAGCCTCATCCAGTGAAGGCCCTCTGCCGCCTCGCCTCTGCTGCGCTGATCTGGCTGGCCGTCCCCGCGGGCGCGCAGGATGCGGCCGACCTGGCCCGGGCGGCGGCGGCGGACCTCGAGAGGGCCCATGACCGGCTGGAGGGGGCCGAACGGGCCTCGGACCGGGTCGCGGCGCTGACCGCCACCATCGACGCCTACGAGAAGGGTCTGGCCGCCCTGCGCGAGAGCCTGCGCGCCGCCTCGCTGCGCGAAGCACGCATCCGCGCGCGCTTCGAGGCGCAGCGGGACGAGATCGCGGCCCTGCTGGGCACCCTGCAGACGCTGTCGCGCGAACCGGCGCCGGTGCTGATGCTGCACCCGGACGGGCCGATCGGCACCGCGCGCTCGGGCATGCTGATGGCCGAGGCCGCCCCCGCCCTGACCGCCCGCACCGAAGAGCTGCGCGCGCAGCTGTCCGAAGCGCGCGAGATGCGCGCCCTGCAGGAGGCGGCGGCGGATCAGCT
>NZ_AFPM01000001.1 GCF_000220565.1 Oceanicola sp. S124
CAAGCACCACAAACCGCTCCAGAGCCAAGATAGCCCGAGAGCTGATCAGGCCTTCGTAATCCCGCTGAACTGCCGTCAACGTCAGACCCTTCGCTAACCGTCAAAGCTCGGCCAGCGGCCGGGGCACCGGCATCCGCGACGCGGTCTCCGGCGCTGCCTGTACTTGCCTGCGGCCTCCTGCGTGCCTAACACTCTGCAAGGGACGCAAGGGGGCGGGATGAGACTGGCATGTGTGACGATGGTCTGGCGCGACCATCACTTTCTCGACCTCTGGATCCGCTACTATGCCCCGCTGGTCGGGCGCGGATCGCTCTATGTCCTCTCCCATGGCGGAGAGCCGGAGGTGGCGCGGATTGCAGAGGGTTGCAATGTCATCACCATCCCCCGCGATGCCCCGGATGAGCATTTCGACGAAACCCGCTGGGAGATGCTGTCGGATATTGCTTCGGGGCTGACGCGCTACCATGACTGCGTGATCGTCGGCGATGTCGACGAGTTGATCATTTCCCTGACCCCGGGCGAGAGCCTCTTTGACCACCTGGCGAATGCCCGGCTTGGCCCCGTGACCGCGCCGGCGGGATATGAGCTGTTCCCGGAGGGCGTTCAGCTTCTGGACCTCTCGCGCCCCGTCCTGCAGCAGTGCTTCGCGGGCATTCTCAGCGCCAGCTATTCCAAGCCGGGCATCCTGACAGCGCCGGCGCGGCTGACCGCAGGTGGCCATGGGGCCCGTCAGCCCTTCGACCTGCGCCCCGAGCTGGCGCTGCTGCATCTGCGCTTCCTCAATACCCCCGAGCTGGCCGAGCGGCGCCGGCAGCGCAGGCAGATCGCGCAGGAGGCAAGCGCGGGCAGCGATCGGAACCAGGCCGCCTTTCTGCGCGGCTGGCGGCGCGCGGAAGAGGTGCGCGAAAAGATCGCCGCCCGCTTCCACGCCGGAGAGATCGTGCCGTCATCCGAGGCGCCGGACCGCGCGCGGCACGTGCTTGAGGGCGCGCGCAAGCGCAAGGGCGGGGGGTACCAGTTCTCGGTTCCAAAGGTGCGCGAGAACGATTTCCGTATCCTTCTGGACCCGGCGCTGCGGGATCTGTTCTGATCTGCGCCCGGATGGATGACAGCGCGGCCGGGTTGCGCTACCACCGTTAAGACTCATGGGAGATTTGACATGGATGGAACCCTCGCGGTCCTGTTTCTGCTGGCCGGTCTGAGCGACATGGGCCTGAACCACTGCGGCGCCGACGGCTGCCTTGCGCAGGCACCGGCCGAGCAACGGCTGGCGTTCAGTGCCGGTCAGGTGCTGTTCCAGGAAGACCACATCTCGAACGAGGTCTTCGTGAAATACGATCTCGGCACCAGCTACGGCCCCTTCCAGCCCGGCTTCGGCCTTTCGGTGACCGACGAGGGCGATGCCTGGATCGGCATGGGCGCCTCCTGGACCGCCGAGCTGGATCAGCTCTACGTGCAGCTTTCGCTCATGCCTGGCCTCTACGCGCAGGGCAGCGGGCCCGACCTGGGCAATGTCATCGAATTCCGCTCGGGCATCGAGGTGGGCTTCGAGGGGCGCAACGGCTGGCGTTATGGCCTGCTCTACGATCACCGCTCCAACGCTGAGCTGTCCAGCGTGAACCCGGGCCTCGAGACGCTGCAATTCCGCGTCTCCGTGCCGCTGAACTGAGACGATGGCGCGGCCCCTAGGAGGGCCGCCCCTTCAGTTCGCCCACGTCGAGGACGGGCGAGGCATCCAGGTCCTCTGCATCCAGCATCGACGCGACGCGTTCCAGCGAAGCGATCAGCTGGGCCTGTTCCCAGTCGCTGAGCGCCTCGAACTTGCGGACGTAGCGCTGCTGCAGCGGGTCCGGGGCGTCGGCGAGGGTCTGGCGCCCCTTGTCGGTCACGGCGATGTTCATCTGCCGGCGATCCACGTCACTGCGTTCACGGCTGACCATCTCTTGCCGCTGCAGCCTGTCCAGCAGCGCCGTGACGGTGCCCTGGGTCACGCCCATCTGGACGGACAGCGCCTTCGGCGTGGTCAGCCCCTTCTCGGCCACCAGTTGCAGCACGCGAAACTGCACGGGCGACAGCCCTGCCGCCTGCGCCAGCTCTTTGCCAAAAAGCTCTGTCGCGCGCAGGATCCGCCTGAGCGCGATCAGGCTGTCATCCGTGCGATCCATGCCGGTTAGCCCCATCTTCAAAGGTATGCCATGGTCGCACCCTGAGCGGGGGAAGGCAATTCTTTGCCGATTCCTATCAATATACTTCTGCATGAGAAAGAAGTGAGGCTCGCGCGGGTGGAAAATCAAGTGTCGATATGAATATTTCCCTATAGAATAAGGCTTCGGGGAAGAAAATTACTTTGAGTGGTTGAAATATATCCCGGCGTGTCTATTTTGATTGGCGAAGCAACAAGAGTGTGAGACACATGCTTGACGGAAGTGGAACACTTCGACCGACCAATCTGACGCTGCGGAAGCCGACCTCCGAGGACGGTTCCGCCATCTGGGATCTCGTTCGCGCCTGCAAGCCGCTGGACGAGAACTCGATGTACTGCAACCTGGTGCAATGCGATCATTTCGCCGACACCTGCGTCCTGGCTGAAGAGGCCGACAAGGGCGTGATCGGCTGGATCTCGGGGCACGAGTTGCCGTCCGAGGAAGGCACGCTCTTCGTCTGGCAGGTGGCTGTTTCGGCCGAGGCACGCGGCATGGGGCTGGGGGGCAAGATGCTGTCCCACCTCGTGAACCGTGACGGGCTGGACGTGCAGCGCATCAAGACCACCATCACGGCGGACAACGAGGCCTCTTGGGCGCTCTTCCGTCGCTTCGCAGACCGCATGGGCGGCGACCTGAGCCACGCGCCCCACTACACGCGGTCCGACCACTTTGATGGCGCCCACGCCACCGAGCATATGGTCACGATCGAGCTCGGCTCGGAAGCAGGCTCGGCGGCGAAGAAAGCCGCCTGAGCCCGCGCGCTCTCCCCCAACTCCCCCAAACCCCCCGAGGTATCCACCATGACGACTGTTGCGACAGGCGATAAATCCATCTTTACCCGACGCGAGTCCGAGGCGCGCAGCTACTGCCGCAGCTTCGACACCATCTTCACCAAGGCCAGCGGATCGATCATGACCGACGCCGAAGGGCGCGAGTACATCGACTTCCTGGCCGGCTGTTCCTCGCTGAACTACGGGCACAATGACCCGGACATGAAGAAGGCGCTGATCGAACATATCTCGGCCGATGGCATCACCCATGGCCTGGACATGTACACCCAGACCAAGGCCGACTTCCTGCAGAGTTTCGAGGACAACATCCTCAAGCCGCGCGGCATGGACCACAAGGTGATGATGGTCGGCCCGACCGGCACCAACGCCGTCGAGGCCGCCATGAAGCTGGCCCGCAAGGTCACCGGCCGCAGCAACATCGTGGCCTTCACCAACGGTTTCCACGGCATGACCCTGGGCGCCCTGGCCGCGACCGGCAACGAAGGCAAGCGCGGCGGTGCGGGCATGGACCTGCACGGCGTGACCCGCATGCCCTACGAGGGCGCCTTCGGCGATGATGTCGACACCCTGTCGATCATCGAGCAGATGCTGGACAACCCGAGCTCGGGCATCGACGCCCCGGCGGCCTTCCTGCTGGAGCCCGTGCAGGGCGAAGGCGGTCTGAACGCCGCGTCCAAGGAGTGGATCGAAGGCATCGCCAAGCTGGCCAAGAAGCACGGCTCGCTGCTGATCCTGGATGACATCCAGGCCGGCATCGGCCGCACCGGCACCTTCTTCTCGTTCGAGGAGATGGACGTGCAGCCCGACCTGATCCCGATGGCCAAGTCGCTTTCGGGCATGGGCCTGCCCTTCGCCGCGCTGCTGGTGCGCCCGCAGCACGACGTCTGGAAGCCCGCCGAGCACAACGGCACCTTCCGTGGCAACACCCATGCCTTCGTCACCGCCCGCGTGGCAATCGAGAAGTTCTGGGCCGACGATGCCTTCCAGAAGGAGATCCAGACCAAGTCCGCGATCCTCTCGGAAGCCATGCATGAGCTGGCCAAGGAAATTCCGGGTGCGCGGATCAAGGGCCGTGGCATGATGATGGGTGTCGACGTGGGCTCGGGCGAACTTGCTGCCGAGATCTGCGCCGAAGCCTTCCGCCAGGGCCTGATCATCGAAACCTCGGGTGCCGAGGACGAGGTGGTCAAGGTGCTGGCCCCCCTCACCACGCCGGTGGAAACCTTCCGCAAGGGTCTGAAGATCCTGCTGGAAGCCGCCGCAAAACAGAACCAGATGCAAATCGCTGCGGAGTAACCCCCATGATCGTTCGCGACTTCAACAAGATCACCACCGAAGAAAAAGACCGCGTCGTTTCCGATGCCAACTGGACGTCCGTCCGGATGCTGCTGGCTGATGACGGCATGGGCTTTTCCTTCCACATCACCTTCCTGGAAGCCGGTTCGGAGCACACGTTCCACTACAAGAACCACTTCGAGAGCGTCTACTGCATGAAGGGCAAGGGCCGGATCACCGACCTTGCCACCGGCGAGACGCACGAGATCAAGCCGGGTGTCATGTACGCGCTCAATGAGCACGACAAGCACACCCTGGTTGCCGATGAAGAGCTGGTCATGGCCTGCTGCTTCAACCCGCCGGTGACCGGCAACGAAGTGCACCGCGAAGACGGCTCCTACGCGCTGGAAGACGCCTGAGGCGCGGGCCGGGCATTCCGCCCGGCCCCCTCTCTTCCCCCCTCAACAAGGAGCCCGGCTTGATAGGGCCGGGAGACCCGAACGTGACTTTTGCAAACCATACCGTTGAAAAGATCGGCGGCACCTCGATGTCGAAGGTGCACGAGCTGCGTGACAGCCTGCTGATCGGCGATTCCGAGAACCCCTATGGCCGGGTCTTTGTCGTCTCGGCCTTCGGCGGCATTACCAACCTGCTGCTCGAGCACAAGAAATCCGGCCAGCCCGGTGTCTATGCGCTGTTTTCCAACGACGACAATGCGCACGGCTGGCTCGACGCGCTGTCGGATGTCGCGCAGGCGATGCGCGAGGCGCACAATGTCGTGCTGGACCATCCCGCCGATGTCCACGCCGCCGACGAGTTTGTCCGCGAGCGGATCGAGGGCGCACGCTCGTGCCTGTTCGACCTGCAGCGCCTGTGCTCCTACGGGCACTTCCGTCTCAGCGATCACATGATGGATATCCGCGAGCTGCTCTCGGGTCTCGGTGAAAGCCACTCGGCCTATGTCACCACCCTGATGCTGCAACGTGCCGGCGTGAACGCCCGCTGCGTCGACCTGTCGGGCTGGCGCGATGAAAGTGAGCTGACCCTGGAAGAGCGCATCAAGGCGGGCTTCGATCAGGTCGACTTCGCCACCGAGCTGCCCATCGTCACCGGCTATGCCCAGTGCACCGAAGGCCTGATGCGCGAGTTCGACCGTGGCTACTCCGAGGTGACCTTCGCCAATATCGCCGCGCTGACCCGCGCGCATGAGGCAATCATCCACAAGGAATTCCACCTGTCCTCTGCCGATCCGAAGCTGGTCGGCGAAGACGCGGTGCGCAAGCTGGGTCATACGAATTACGACGTGGCGGACCAGCTGTCGAACCTCGGGATGGAGGCGATCCACCCCAAGGCCGCCAAGATCCTGCGCAAGGCGGGCATCTCGCTGCGCGTCGCCAACGCCTTCGAGCCGAAGGACCCCGGCACGCTGATCGACGAGGAGGCTGCCGAGACGGCTTCGGTCGATATCGTCACCGGCCTGGGGGTCGTGGCGCTGGAGGTCTTCGAGCAGGACATGGTGGGCGTGAAGGGCTACGACCAGCAGATCCTGGAAGTGCTGGCCCGCCACAAGGTGCGCATCGTCTCCAAGGGCTCGAATGCCAACACCATCACCCACTACCTGGACGCGCCGCTGAAGGCGATCCGCCGGGTCGAGCGCGATCTGGTGAAGGCCTTCCCGAACGCCCAGATCCGCATCAACCGGCTGGCGCTGGTCTCGGTCATCGGTCGTTCGCTGGACGGGCTTGAGGTCACCGAGCGTGGTCTGGTCGCGCTGCGCGAAGGTGGGGTGAAATGCCTTGCCGTGCAGCATGTGCCGGGCTCGGTCGACGTGCAGTTCCTGATGGCAGCCGAGTCCGAGGACACGGCGACCACCCTGCTGCACCGCGCCCTGGTCGAAGATCAGTCCGAGGCCGCCGGCAAGCAACTTCAGGCCGCCTGACCCATTCCGGTCAACAGGCCGGTTCCCGTTGGGGGAGAAGCCGCCCGCTGTGCCGCAAGGCCGCGGGCGGCTTCATTATTTCTCGTCCTCGCGCACGCTCCGCCCCTCGGCGGCAGTCATCGAGGTCGTTGACCTCTGGTCGATCAGCGAGATCGTCAGCCCGGTCAGATCCGACTTGCTGTCGGCATAGGGCGAGAAGGCCAGTCGGTAGTTTGAGTCATCCGTGTCGATGGTGAACTCCTTCGGCTGGCGCAGGTTGAAGACCTCTGCCGCCGGGCTGGACAGAGATGGGAAGCCCTGGGGAATGGTCAGCTGGGACAGGTGCAGCCCGATGGTCGGGATCTCTCCGATCTTGAAGAACTGGCGTGCCAGGGCCGAGGCGCGGCGCACCATCAGCGCCGGATCCACCGCCAGCACCACGAAGGGCACATCGGTCAGGATCGCATCCAGGTCCGCCAGCACCGCCTGCAACTCGGCCGAGTTGATCTGAAGTTCCTCGTTCACCGTGATCAGCTCTTCGTTGGCCGATTGCAGCTCTTCGTTCGAGGTCTCGAGCTCCTCGTTGGTGGCCTGCAGCTCTTCGTTGGTCGACTGCATCTCCTCGTTGACCGATTGCAGCTCCTCGTTGGTGGTCTGCAACTCCTCGACGGTCTGCTGCAATGCCTCCTGGGTCGAGCGCATGTCAGCTTCCATCCGTTCGACATAGGCGCGGTCGTCGCTGTCCAACCCCTGCCGTTCCAATAGTTGCACGTCGACATGGCGGGTCTCGATGGCGATCAGGCAATTGTCGGCCTTGGCGGACGAGGACATGGGGAAGCAGCGGAAGCGCACCCGGTTGGTGGCGCCCAGGTCGAATTCATGCCATCGCGAGCTGCGCTGGCAGCGCCCCTTGAGGGAGATGGCGATCAGGCTCATCACCTCGTCGCGCAGAGGGCGGCGCAACAGGCGGGTGTTCATCGCCAGCGGCCCGTTCTCGTTCAGCTCGATGAAGGGAGAGATATCGCCGAGGATCCGCAGGATGTCGCCGCCCCGCGTGGCGATGAAGCCGGTCGGGGCGACCGATTTTACCAGCGATTCGAACATGCCGTCCTCGGGGTCCGAGGTGTTCTTCACCGGCGCCCGGTCCCCGGCCTCGGCCACGCCCTGTCGGTAGCCGCTCGAGGACATCTCGGGGAAGCGGTAGTTCGTCACTCGGCTGGTGCGGCGCTTGGCGTAGATCTTCTCGCTGCCGTGGAAGGGTTCGAAATGCGCCTCCAGCACGCCGACGGTTTCCGAGGTGCCGAGGAACAGCATTCCCTGCGGCGCCAGCGCATAATGGATGCGGTAGAGCACGCGTTCCTGCAGCGGGGCCTCGAAGTAGATCAGCAGGTTGCGGATCGACACCAGGTCGAGGTTGATGAAGGGCGGATCCTGGAAGATGTTGTGGCGCGAGAACAGCGTCACGTCGCGCAGCTCTCTCAGGACGTGCAGCTCGTTGCCCGAGATCTCGAAGTAGCGGGCCAGCAGATGGCTGGGAATGTCCTGCGCCGCCGAGATCGGGTAGACCCCGCGCCGCGCCACGTCCAGGGCGCGGTCGTCGATGTCGGTGGCGAAGATCTGCACCTGCCGCTTCTTCAGCGCCTTGGGCCCGCCAAGCGCTTCGGCAAAGAGGATGGCGATCGAATAGGCCTCTTCGCCGGTGGCGCAGCCGGTCACCCAGACGCGCAGCTGCCGCCCGCCGTCGCGCGCGACAAGCTCGTCGATCTGGGTCTTCAGCTGGTCGAATTGCAGCGGGTCGCGGAAGAACCGGGTGACCGAGATCAGCAGGTCCTTGTAGAGCGCGTCGACCTCTTCCTGCGCGGTGCGACAGTGGTCGACGTAGTCGGCGTAGCTTTCCAGTTGCAGCGCGGCCATGCGGCGGGCGATGCGGCGGTTGATGGTGGTTTCCTTGTAGCCGCGGAAGTCGACTCCGGTGCGTGCGAGCAGGATCTGCAACAGGTCCGACAGCCGGGTCGGATGCTGGGCGATGACCTTCAGGTCGTCGAAGTTGCGCGGATGCATCAGGATGCGTTCGAACTGCTGGCCGATCCGCTCGGGCGACAGCGTCAGGTCGATGCAGCCCGTGGCGATGGCCGAAGCGGGCATGCCGTCGTATTTCGCCGTGTCGACTTCCTGCGCGATGGTGATGCCGCCGGCCTCGCGGATCGCCTGCACGCCGTAGCTGCCGTCTGACCCGGTGCCCGACAACACGATGCCGACGGAGCGTTCGCCGAACTGGTCCGCAAGGCTCTGGAACAGCCGGTCGGCCGAGGGCTTGGGCGTGGCCGGGTGGCCGAAGGGTTCGGCCAGGCAAAGCTGGCCATCGCGGGCGATGACATCGGAGTTGGGCGGGGTGACGTAGATGGTGCCCGGCTCAGGCGTGACGGTGCCACGCAGTTCGACCACCGGCAGCTTGGTCTCGCGCGAGATCAGCGAGGTCAGCAGGCTCTTGTGGGTCGGCGACATGTGCTGCGCGATGACATAGGTCGCCGGCACCTTGCCCTCGAGGTTCTGCACCAGCAGCGAGGTCGCCTCGAGCCCGCCGGCCGAGGCCGCGATGCCCACGACAGTCAGCGCCGGCGGGCTGACCTCTGCGTCAGCCGTGGCCTCGGATGTGCCCTCTGCCTCGGTCGTTCCGGCGTCAACTTCCCTGTTTTCCGCGTCATCCGTCATGGCTGTCCCCTACCGCACTGCAAGTATCAGACACCCGGTTCGGGGGCGAATTCAACTGAAAATCAGCTATTTAGCACGCACCCGTATGAAGTGAGCTGCCACCGGATACCATCTCGTGTCGGAAGCGTTGAAAATCCGTTGCCAAGCCCTCCTTCCTTAATCTTGTCTTAAGGCTTCGGCCCAATCCTGCGGGAACGGCACGGCCGGACGGTAAGCAAAGCAGGAGAGGCAGGTGTCCACACGGGCGGAACAGACGAAATTCGCGGGCTACCTGTCCTGCGACGAAGAGACGGGGCGCTACCGGGTCCGCTCGATCGACATTTCCCATACGGGGGTGCTGCACAAGCTGACCTTCCCCGACCAGCCGGATCTCTGCGAGGTCTTCGTGGATCCGCTGGCCGAAGAGATCGCCGAGAGCCTGGACAGCATGGACAGCCAGGGCGAGATGCTGTCGCGCTCGGACTACGAGCTGATGCTGCCCGGCGCGACCTTCCGCAAGCTGCGGCTGCACAGCAGCTTCCACCCGACGCGCGGCTGCGAGGCCAGCTTCTGGTTCAGCTCGTTCGAGGGGCAGCCCCTGGTCGCCCTGCGGCACTACTCCGAAGCCCTGTCAGGTCTGCCCGAGATGGTGCAGGTTGGCAGGCTGGCCATCGAGACCATCGACCGGGTGCTGATCCCGGCGCTGAACGTGATCTCCTCGATCCGCGCCTCGGGGCCACAGCAGAACCTGCAGATCTACGCCGACTACACCAGCCGGCTGGTGCAGGAAGCCGATGACCTGATCCTCTACGCCGAGCTGGTGAAGCGGCTGGTGCAGGCCCAGGATCCCGGCGGCGACAGCACCATGGAGGGGCCCGAAAGCTGCCTTGTGGACCGGATGCAGCGCATCGGAAACGCCGGCTAGGCCGGGGCGCGGCAGGTGCTGAAGCTGCGCGCCATGTCGTCCAGAAGCTGTCCATAGAGCTTCGGGCCGGCGCTGAGGCCGCTGCCGAGAGGGTCAATGACCTCGATCCGCAGCGCGGCATCCTCGGACAGGCTGCGGGCCAGGCCGCTGTTGAACTGGGGTTCGGCGAAGATGCAGTCGATGCCCTGATCAAGCAGCGCGTCGCGCAGCTCGGCGATGCGGGCGGCCCCGGGGGAGGCGGCGGCACTGTCCGAAATCGCGCCGAGGCTCTTCAGGCCGAAACGATGCTCGAAGTACTGATAGCCGTCGTGGAACACCACGAAACGCAGCGGGTCCGGGAACTGGACGGCCGCGGCCAGGGCCTGTTGCTGATCGGCAAGCGCCTCACGCGCGGCGTCGGCGTTGCTGCGGTAGAGGGTGGCGTGCTCGGGATCGGCCTCGGCCAGGGTCTTTGCGATCACCGACAGCCAGGCGCGGGCGTTCTCGGGATCAAGCCAGGCGTGCGGGTCCAGCTCGTCGTGGAAATGCCCCTCGTGCCCCGCCTCGTGACCGGTTTCGCTTTCGGCGTGCCCTGCGTGAGGCTCTTGCAGCGTCGCGCCTTCCCGATAGGGCAGTTGCGTGGTGCCGGGGGCCTCGATCAGCTCGACCTGCAGAGCCCCGCCGGCAAGGCGCTCCAGCGGGCCTTCCAGCCAGGGGGTCAGGGCCTCGCCGATCCAGAAGACCACGTCGGCCTCTTGCAGGTCGCCCGCCAGCGAGGGGCGCAGCGCATAGCCGTGCGGCGAGGCGCCGGGGGGCAGGATCAGCCCCGGATCAGCCAGGTCGCCCATGACCTGGGCCACCAGCGAATGCACCGGAGCGATATCGGTGACGACCTGTGGCACCTCGGCCCGCAGGGGCGCGACGCTCAGCGCCAGCGCTGCAAGCGCGGCACCCGTGGGTTTCAGGGTCATGGCGGCCTCGTGAATTGTGATAATATAACAGAGGGCGGCTTGATAGCGGAGATGCGATAACATATCAATAGGGCAAGTTACGGACAGGAGCATGCCATGGAGACGACGGGATTCGAGCGGCACGATCACGGGGCCTGCATCCGGGACGGTGTCTCGGCGGTGGATGCCCGGTGCCGCGAGCTGGGGCTGCAGTTCACTCCGGTGCGCCGCCGTGTGCTCGAGCTGCTGCTGGAAGGGCACCGGGCCCTCGGGGCCTACGACATTCTCGACAGGCTGCGCGAAGAGGGGCTGGGCAGCCAGCCTCCGGTCGCCTACAGGGCGCTGGATTTCCTGGTGAAACACGGCTTCGCCCACAAGATCGAGCGGCTGAATGCCTTCGTCGCCTGCGCCTGTCCCGGCGAAAGCCACATGCCCGCCTTCCTGATCTGTCGCCAGTGCGACAAGGTCGCCGAGGCCGAGGCTGACATGCGCGACGGCCGCCTGGGTGAAAGCGCCGCAGCGGTCGGCTTCCGCATCGAGCGCGCCGTGGTCGAGGCCGAGGGCCTCTGCCCGAGTTGCCAGGGGGCTGCTGCGTGACAGCCCTGATCGAGCTCAGCGGCGCCCGGGCGAAACTGGGCGGACGCGAGGTGCTGAGCGGGGTCGACATGCGCCTGGAGCGCGGCGAGATCGTCACCATCGTCGGCCCGAACGGCGCGGGCAAGTCGACCCTGATGCGGGTGATCATCGGTGCCGTGCCGCTGCAGGGCGGCCGCCTGACCCGCGCACCTGGGCTGCGCATCGGCTATGTGCCACAGAAATTGCAGATCGACCCGACCTTGCCGCTGTCGGTGCGCCGCTTCCTGTCCCTGCCGGTGCGGGTCAGCGATGCCGCCGCCGCCGAGGCGCTTGACCATGCCGGCGGCGCGGGGCTGGAGGATCGACAGATGGCCGACCTCTCGGGCGGGCAGTTCCAGCGCGTGCTGCTGGCACGCGCCTTGCTGAACCGGCCCGACCTGCTGATCCTCGACGAGGCGACGCAGGGCCTGGACCAGCCCGGGTCGGCGCGCTTCTACCGGCTGATCGAGAACCTGCGCCAGGAGCTCGGCTGCGCCGTGCTGATGGTCAGCCACGAGTTGCACGTGGTCATGGCGGCCTCGGACCGGGTGCTTTGCCTCAACGGCCATGTCTGTTGCGAGGGCACCCCCGAGCACGTGGCCAGCGCGCCCGAATACCGGGCCCTGTTCGGCTCGGGTACCCAGGGGGCGCTGGCGCTCTACCGTCACCAGCATGATCACGAGCATGGCGCGGGCTGCGATCACGACCACGACCATGCGCATCACCACCACCACGAAGGCGAGACCAATGCTTGACGACTTCCTTGTCCGTGCTGCCCTTGCCGGGCTCGGCGTGGGGCTGGCAGCGGCGCCGCTCGGCTGCCTGGTGGTCTGGCGGCGCATGGCCTATTTCGGCGATGCCACGGCCCATGCGGCGATCCTCGGCGTGGCGCTGTCGCTGGCCTTCGACATGTCGATCTTCACCGGCGTTCTGGTCGTGGCCCTGTCCATGGCGCTGCTGGTCTCGACCCTGTCGGGGCGGGGCTATGCCATGGACACCCTGCTGGGCGTCATGGCCCATTCCGCCATTGCCTTCGGGCTGGTCGCCGTGTCCTTCGTCTCGGGCGTCAGGATCGACCTGATGGCCTACCTGTTCGGAGACATCCTGGCCGTCGGCAAGTCCGACCTGGTGGTGATATGGGGCGGCGCTGCGCTGGTGCTGGGACTGCTCTGCTGGCGCTGGCAGGCGCTGCTGACCGCGACGCTGAACCCCGACCTGGCCCGCGCCTCAGGCATCGACCCCGAGCGCGAGCGGCTGGTGCTGACCCTGGCCCTGGCGCTGGTGGTGGCGGTGGCGATCAAGGTGGTCGGCACCCTGCTGATCGCCGCGATGCTGCTGATCCCCGCCGCCGCCGCACGCCCCTTCGCCCGCACGCCCGAGGCCATGGCGCTGATCGCCGCCGTCTTCGGCGCGGTCTCGGCACTGGGCGGCCTTCAGGCCTCGCTGTGGTTCGACACGCCGACCGGGCCCTCGGTGGTCTGCCTGGCGGCTCTGATCTTCCTCGCCGCCTCGCTGGTCGACGTGTTGCGCCGCGCGGCGCAGGGCGGTCGTCAGGCGAAGTAGTCGCGGGCCGAGGCGGCGCGGTCGTACTCCAGGTAGAACTCGTCCAGCTGCGGCGGCAGGATGCCGGTGGTCTGCAACTGCACATGGGCCTGGCCGCGGTGGTGGATCTGGTGCTGGAAGAGATGCAACAGCAGCGCCTCCACGGTCTCTTCGATCGGGCCGCTGTCGCGCTGCGTGACGCGGGTCTGGCCAAGCGTCTCGGGCGCGATCTGGTGGCAGAAGGTGGTCAGCGCCTCGTCGGCCTTCGCCTGGGCCCTTGCCAGCGCGGGCACGTCGCGCAGGGGTGCCATGTCGCGCAGGGCCAGGCCCTGGCCGCCCTCGGTCAGGGCGTCGATGTAGTAGAGGTCGACCAGCAGGATATGGTTCAGCGTCTTCTTCAGCGAGGGAAAGAAGCCGGGGCGCTTCAGGCCAAGTTCTACCGGGCCGACGCCGTCGAGGCGCCGGTAGAAGGTGGCATTGGCCCAGGCATTGTTGAGGGCCATCAGGCGATAGGGACGGGTTGCGTCGGACATGTCGCTCTCCTGGCGTCGGTCTAGAAATCCACCTTCACGCCGGGCAGATCCAGCGCCTTGATCAGGTCGCGCATCTCTTGCCGGGCGGCGATGTTCGAGATGTTGAGGCTGGAAACGCCCATATCCTTCAGGTCCAGCAGGGTCAGCCCCTTCGGGAACAGCTCGCGGAAGATCACCCGCTCAGAGAAGCCGGGCGCGACGCGGAAGCCGATGCGCTTGGCCAGCCGCTCGATGGCGTTTTCCATCTTCTTCTTGTTGGTCATGTTCTGGGCGCCCACGCGGTTGCGCAGCACCACCCAGTCGATGGGCTTTAGCCCCGCCTTGGCGCGCAGCTGGCGCGCCGCCCAGACCATCTCGGAATAGACCGAGGGGCCGAGGATCTTTTCGCCCTCGTTGTCGATCCGCGCCAGCAGGTCGAAGTCGACGAAGCTGTCGTTCAGCGGGGTGACCAGCGTGTCGGCCAGCGCATGCGCATCCTGGCTGAGGCGGGTGTGAGAGCCGGGGCAGTCGATCAGGATGAAGTCGGAAATCGGATCCAGCATGTCCATGGCGCGGGCCATGCGGGCGTCGTTGATGTTCTCGCCCGGCTTCAGCTCGGAGGGGTCGACCTCGGGCAGGTCGTGAAAGCGCGGGCTGGGCAGGTCGACGCCGGCCTTCATCAGGGTCTCCTGCCGGTTGGCGGCATAGCGCGCGAAGCTGCGCTGGCGCAGGTCGAGATCCAGCGCGTTGACCCGGTGGCCCATGCGCGCCAGCGCCGTGGCGATATGCATGGAGACGGTGGACTTGCCCGCCCCGCCCTTTTCGTTTCCGACGACGATGATATGTGGCACGTTTCGTTCCCGAGCGAGAGGAGCCCCTTGGCCGGGGCCTCGGGTGTCCCGGCAGGTCTACGGGAAAGCGGGGCCGGGCGGCAAGATCCCGCCGTACCGCGGGGCGGCGAATGCGCCGGTTCTGCAACGGCACGGCCGGATTTCCGAGCTGCGGGGAGGGGCGGTGCCGTGTGGCCAGGCAGGCAGCGTGACGGGGGCGGGTGCCTAGCCCTCGACCGACTGTCCGGTGAGGGCGATGGCCAGGGCCAGCAGCGCCAGCGCGGCCCAGAGCAGGCGGCGCGCCCCCTGTCCGTGGCGCGCGGCGATGGCGCATTGCGCGGCGTAGTAGAGGGCGAAGGCCCGCGAGGCGAGAGAGATGATCTGGAAGACATCGGCCGCCCAGGTCAGGGCAATTCCGGCGAGGGACAGCACCAGGTAGCCCTGGCGCGGCGTGATGCGATGGCGGGACAGCTCGGCCACCAGCCCGCCGGCGCCGCCGGTGTCGGCGACGGCGGCACTGAACTGCGCCGCAAGGGCGGCGGCGATCAGCATCAGCGGCAGCAGGGGCGAGACGCTCTGCATCATGGCGATCACGGCGGTCTCGCTCAGGTCGCCGGCGGGGACGGGCAGGGCGTAGACCAGCAGCGCGACATAGACCATGTAGATCGCCGTCGACAGCAGCTGGGCCTGACGCATCGCGGCGATCCGGGTGCGGGCGCGGTAGCTCTGGCC